>JBBDVI010000061.1:0-7985 GCA_040903465.1 Flavobacteriaceae bacterium | reverse complement strand
TTGTTGCAAATATCTTATTTTTTCCAATTATTAAACTACAAAAACGAGCAGTTATTGCTTATTATTTCGCTTAGACGAAATTACTTTGCTATTTTTACATACCATAAACCACAATCGATGTTAAAATTTATACCAAACTTCATCACGTTATGCAACCTGCTTTTTGGTTCCATTGCTGTTATCTATGCCATTCAGGGGGATTTGCCACTTGCGGCCGGTTTTATTATCCTGGGCATTTTCTTTGACTTTTTTGACGGACTTGCAGCCCGGGCTTTCAAGGTTGAAAGTATGGTGGGCAAGGAACTGGATTCATTGGCAGATGTTGTAACAAGCGGGCTTGCACCGGGAATTATTATGGCACAGATGCTGTATTTAGCCACCTTGGAAACAACCCCTGTGAATTTATGGGAAGGACAGTCATTTATTTTGGATAGTAATGTGATTTTTCCCCTCATAGGGCTATTAATCCCGCTGGCTTCAGCATACCGTCTGGCAAAATTTAATGTTGATGAGCGGCAAACCAATTCCTTTATCGGGTTGCCCACGCCTGCAAATGCCTTGTGGATACTCAGTTTACCACTTATTTTGATTTATCAGCCAAGCGAACTTGCTTTTGACTTTTTATTAAATCCGTGGGTTTTGGTGGTATTGACATTGCTGAGTTGTTATCTTTTAAATGCTGAATTGCGATTGTTTTCGCTAAAATTTAAAGCCCGTAGTTTTAAAGCCAATTCTGAACGCTATATCTTTTTGATTTTAAGCCTGGCAATGCTCATCGGGTTTTGGTTTACGGCCATTCCCTTAGTGATTTTACTGTATCTGATTATTTCCTTTATATCTGTTAAAAGAAATAAAGCTACTTAAAATCGAGTTTCTTTTTGCGAAGTTCAAAGTTTTGGCCTAAGTAGACTTTACGCACCATTTCATCTGTGGCAAGTTCTTCGGGCTCGCCGTGCTTTAGGATACTTCCTTCAAACATCAGGTAAGTTCTGTCAGTTATGGCAAGGGTTTCCTGAACGTTATGGTCTGTAATCAAGATACCTATATCCTTGTTTTTAAGTTGTGCAACTATGCGTTGTATGTCTTCAACTGCTACCGGGTCTACCCCTGCAAAAGGCTCATCGAGGAGGATAAAACTGGGGTCTGTTGCAAGCGCACGGGCAATTTCAGTACGGCGACGCTCCCCTCCTGAAAGTAAATCACCCCTGTTTTTCCTGATGTGGCTCAAACCAAATTCTTCAATAAGCGATTCCATTTTGGAATGCTGTTCTTTTTTGGAAAGTTTTGTAAGTTGCAACACGCTTAAAATGTTTTCTTCAATACTCAATTTCCGAAAAACAGAAGCTTCCTGCGCAAGGTAACCTATCCCGTTTTGGGCACGCTTATACATAGGATATTTTGTAATCTCTGTATTATTAAGATAAATTTTTCCTTTATTTGGTTTGATCAATCCTACAATCATATAAAACGAAGTGGTTTTCCCGGCGCCATTAGGCCCCAACAGTCCCACGATTTCCCCACGGTTTACTTCGACGTTAATCCCTTTTACGACTTCACGTCCTTTATATGATTTGACTAAATTTTCTGCTCTTAATTTCATTTTTTCATTTCTTTACGGAACAACCGGACCTCTTACAGAACAAAAATTATTCCTTATTATTCTCCAAAGCCTCCCAAAATTCATAGGCCCTTCTCAAATGCGGAATTACAATAGTGCCTCCCACCAAAGTGGCAATACCCATGGTTTCCATCATTTCTTCTTTGGTAACACCCAGTTTATATGCGGTTTGCAAATGATAAGCGATGCAATCATCACAACGAAGAACAGCTGACGCAACAAGACCCAACAATTCTTTGGTCTTTACATCAAGTGACCCTTCAGCATAGGCATTGGTGTCTAGGTTAAAAATTCGTTTTACAATTTTATTGTTATCTGCGAGAAGCTTTTTATTCATCTTTTCGCGATAAGCATTGAACTCGTTTACAGGGTTATTTGACATGTGCTGCTTTTTTTTGATTTCTAACGACAATTTTGGAAATAAAAATACTTATTTCATACAAAACAAGAATGGGTATGGCCACGATGATCTGGCTCACAATATCCGGCGGGGTGATTACAGCTGAAAGCACGAGGACGACAATCAGGCTCATCTTGCGGTACTTTCTTAATACTTCAGGAGATACCAACCCGATTTTTGTAAGGAAGTAAATGATAATGGGCAATTCAAAAATCAATCCCGATGCAATAACCGAAGTTCTCACCAGCCCAATGTAGCTGCTCAGGTCAAAGTCATTAAAAACCTCACCACTCACCTGGTATGTCCCCAAAAAATTAATGGAAAGCGGTGCTACTACATAGTATCCAAAAGTCACGCCCATAAAAAACAACAGAGAAGACACAAAAATAAATCCCCTTGCCGTGCTGCGTTCATTGCTCATCATTCCTGGGCTTATAAATTTCCAGAATTCATAAATGATATAGGGAAAAGCGACCACAAAACCGGCTGTTATAGAGGTCCACACGTGAGCTGAAAACTGCCCACCCATCGTACGGCTTTGAATCCTGAACGGAAGTTCTTCAAAACAAAAACTATCCTGTAGCCCTACAAACTGTGCAATATCACAAAGCAATCTATAGGTAATAAAATCAGCCTGCTTGGGGCCAAATATAATGGTATCAAAAATAAAATCCTTTGCTAAAAATGCAGCTACCCCAACAATAACAACGCTTAATGATGCTCTAATGAGATGCCAGCGCAAATCTTCGAGATGGTCTAAAAAAGACATCTCTTTGTTAGGGTCTTTTTTTTTGCGTTTTGCCATTAAATGATGCCTTCTTTAATTAAATTATGAATGTGTATTACACCTTTGTACTGTTTGTTCTCTTCAACCAGCAACTGAGAAATGCCGTGTTTGTTGATTATTTCCATCGCATGAACCGCCATGGCATCTGCTGCAATTCGCTTGGGGTTTTTGGTCATGATATCAGAAGCTTTCAAGGAACCGATATTATCTGTTTTTGTAAGCATTCTTCTCAAATCCCCATCGGTTATGATCCCTACTATAGCATTGTTTTCAACTACTGCCGTAACACCCAGCATTTTTTTAGAAATCTCTACAATTACTTCTTTTATTGTTGAAGTGGGTGAAACCATAGGTTTCTCGTTTGCTTCACACACATCTGAAACGCGCAGGTAGAGTTGTTTACCCAGCGATCCTCCCGGGTGGAAACGCGCAAAATCCTTACTTGAAAACCCGCGCAGGTCCAGCAGGCACATAGCAAAGGCATCGCCTATAACAAGTTGGGCGGTGGTACTTGAGGTGGGCGCCAGATTATTTGGGCAGGCTTCCTTTTCAACAAAAGCATTCAAAACATAATCAGCCTGTTTTCCCAAAAAAGAGTTTTTGTTTGAAGTAATAGCAATAAGTTTATTCCCCAGAGCATTAATAAGGGGAACCAACACTTTAATTTCAGGGGTATTGCCACTTTTTGAAATGCAAATCACCACATCTTCATCACGAATGGTACCCAAATCGCCGTGAATGGCATCTGCAGCGTGCATAAAGGCTGCAGGAGTTCCGGTAGAGTTGAGTGTCGCTACGATTTTTGTGGCAATATTGGCGCTTTTCCCAATGCCAGTAATGATTACCCTGCCTTTAGAATTAAAGACACATTCAACGGCTTGTGCAAACTCAGTATCCACAAGACTAGCGAGATATGCAATGGCACGACTCTCTGTATCGATGGTTTGCTTTGCAATGGAAATGATTTTTTGATAGTTTTGCAAAACTTAACAGTTTTTTTGGTTTGTAGCTTCTTAAGAAATTACTATATTTAGACTGCAAATGTAGATAAAATAATTATAGTAAGTGAACGAAATTGACATCCACGCAGCGCTTAAAAAGTATTTTGGTTTTTCAGCTTTCAAAGGGTTGCAAGAAGAGGTAGTCAAAAGTGTTGTGAATAAAAATAATACTTTTGTTATCATGCCAACAGGCGGCGGTAAATCTTTGTGTTACCAGTTGCCGGCACTTATAGCGGATGGTACGGCCATAGTAGTTTCCCCTCTTATCGCATTGATGAAAAATCAGGTTGATTTCCTCAGGGGAAATTCTTCCGAAACCGGTATTGCCCACGTTCTCAATTCCTCTCTAAACAAAACAGAAGTCAAGCAAGTAAAACAAGATATTGTTGTCGGTGTAACCAAGCTGCTTTATGTAGCCCCTGAATCGCTTACCAAAGAAGAAAATGTTGCCTTTTTACGGAGTGTGAAAATTTCTTTTATGGCCATTGACGAAGCCCATTGCATCAGTGAATGGGGCCACGACTTCAGACCCGAGTACCGAAACCTGAAATCCATTATCCAACGCATTGGCGATGATATTCCCATTGTAGCCCTTACGGCTACCGCTACCCCAAAGGTACAGGAAGACATCATCAAAAACCTGAACATGCCAGACGCCAAACTGTTCAAGGCATCTTTTAACCGGCCCAACCTCTATTATGAAATCCAACCCAAAACAAAAAATGTGGATGCAGACATCATCCGTTTTATAAAGATGCGTGAGGGCAAAAGCGGTATTGTTTATTGCCTGAGCAGAAAACGGGTTGAAGAACTGGCACAAACCTTACAGGTCAACGGTGTGAATGCCGTCCCTTATCACGCAGGGCTTGACCCCAAAACCCGTGTAAAACATCAGGATATGTTTTTGATGGAAGATGCCGATGTGGTTGTTGCCACTATTGCATTTGGAATGGGAATCGATAAACCCGATGTGCGTTTTGTCATCCATCACGATATACCCAAAAGCATTGAAAGCTACTATCAGGAAACCGGTCGCGCCGGAAGGGATGGAGGTGAAGGCCATTGCCTTGCATTCTATTCTTATAAAGACATTGAAAAACTTGAAAAGTTCATGAGCGGTAAGCCCGTTGCCGAACAGGAAATTGGTCACGCCTTACTGCAAGAAGTGGTAGCCTTTGCCGAAACCTCCATTTCGCGGCGTAAATTCATTTTGCACTATTTTGGTGAAGAATTTGACAATGAAACCGGTGAAGGCGGAAATATGGATGACAATATGCGTTATCCCAAAAAGAAACACGAAGCCAAAGACGATGTGGTCAAAATACTCAAAATCGTAAAAGAAAGCAACCAGCAGTATAAGTCAAAAACTATCGTCCATATATTAACCGGGAAGATCAATGCGTTAGTTAGTTCCCACAGGTTAGATGCACAGCCTTTTTTCGGTATTGGAAAAGAGAAAGAAGCGCCCTATTGGATGGCATTGCTGCGTCAGGTGTTGGTCGATGGAAAACTTTCAAAGGATATCGAAACTTATGGAGTGATTAAACTCACTGAAGAAGGTGAGGCTTTTCTCAAAAAGCCGCAGTCGTATATGATGACTGAAGACCACTCCTATAAAGAAGCCAATGACGATACTATTGTTACCTCCCAAAAAGGAGGTGCTGTCGCAGATGCCCAATTGTTCAAACTCCTGAAAGAAGAGCGTAAAAAAGTAGCCCACAAACTTGGCTTACCCCCTTTTGTGATATTTCAGGACCCTTCACTTGAAGATATGTCGCTAAAGTACCCAAGTTCAATAGAGGAACTTTCCAATGTACATGGTGTGGGTGAAGGAAAAGCAAAAAAATACGGCAAAAGCTTTATTGACCTTATCAATCGTTATGTTGAAGAAAATGATGTCATTCGTCCTGATGACCTTGTGGTTAAAACAACCGGATTAAACAGTGCTTTAAAACTTTACATTATCCAGAATGTTGACAGAAAGCTTCCTTTAAACGACATTGCAAAAGCAAAAGGTCTTTCGATGGATGAGTTTATCAAAGAAATGGAGGCCATTGTTTTTAGCGGTACCAAACTAAATATTAATTACTGGCTGGACGAAATTCTGGATGAAGAACAACAAGAAGACATTCACGAGTATTTCCTAGAAGCCGAGACCGATAAAATCGATGCCGCAATGAAGGAATTTGAAGGCGATTATGAAGAAGAAGAATTACGCCTCTATCGCATAAAATTCATCAGTGAGGTAGCCAATTAAAACCCGAAAACACCTACTTATAATATGATAATCAAAAACAGGTGTTTCTTTTTCAAACTAATTTTTATGTCCTGTCTCAACAAGTCATTATCTTTGGCTATTAAATCTGATACCACTCCATGAAAAACATACTGTTAGCCCTTGCCTCAGGTCTTTTATTGTCTTTTGGTTGGCCAACGTGGGGATTCCCGTTGTTGCTTTTCTTTGCGTTTGTCCCCCTGCTCCTGCTGGAAAGAAACATCAGGCTTTCTGATTCAAAACGAAAAGGCTGGCGTGTGTTTCTCTATGCCTATATCACTTTTTTTATCTGGAACATCATCAAGACCAACTGGCTTTGGTTTTCCTCGGAATTTGGGGCTGTATTTGCCATCACGGTGAATTCGTTGCTGATGACCCTGGTCTTTCTTTTGTATCATCATTTTGCAAAGCGCACGACTTTCTTTATCTCTTCGGTATTTCTGGTGTGTTTGTGGATCGGGTTTGAAAAAATGCACCTTAACTGGGAGTTTTCATGGCCCTGGCTGAATTTGGGCAATGGCTTTTCAGAATACACTTCGTGGATTCAGTGGTATGAATTTACCGGTACTTTTGGCGGGACCTTATGGGTATGGATTGTGAACTTTGGTGTAATAAAGTCGCTCCTTTTGTACCGAGAGTATCAAAAAAAAGACATCCTTATTCGCGGAAGCGTAAAAACCCTCCTCTATATTGCAGTTCCTATAATTGTTTCGATAGTGATGTATTCCCGCTATGAAGAAACCGGTGAGACTGTCAACATTGTTGTGCTGCAACCCAATATTGACCCCTATTCAGAAAAATACAATGTCCCTAATGATGAAATTGCCAATCAGCTTTTTGAACTTGCCAAAACCAAGGTGACTGACGAAACGGATTTTGTGATTTCCCCGGAAACCGTTTTTGCTGAACACGAGCGTATTGAAGGGGTTGAGCAAAGCCTTATAGCAGAACTGGTAAGGGAATTTTTAGCAGACTACCCCAAGCTGCATTTTCTCTCAGGGGTATCGTTGCTAAAGGTTTTTGAAGATGCCGATGAAGCCACCAAGCAAAGCAACCAATTTGCGAATGGCTTGTATTACAATACATACAATTCGGCTTTTTTGATGGGTCCTGAACCCGGAATGGATATCTATCACAAGTCTAAACTGGTTGTGGGTGTGGAAAGCACCCCTTATGTGGGGATTATCAAGCCACTGCTGGGCGATATAATGCTAGATCTGGGCGGCACTGTAGCGATGAAAACCACACAGGAAAACAGGGATGTCTTTTGGAGTGACGACAAGCGTTTTGCTACCAGTCCCATCATCTGCTATGAATCTGTTTATGGCGAATATGTCACGGGTTATGTGCGCAATGAAGCCAATTTTCTTTCCATCATAACCAATGATGCCTGGTGGGGCGAAACCCAGGGGCATAAGCAACATTTGAGCCTTGCGCGACTGCGTTCCATTGAAACCCGTCGCAGCATCGCCCGAAGTGCCAATACCGGCATCTCCGGCTATATCAATCAGCGTGGGGATGTTATGCAAACCCTGGCATATAATACCAAAGGCGCTTTGGAAGGAACCCTTTACCTCAATGAAGAGTTCACCTTTTATGTGAAATATGGTGATTTTATTTATCGCATTGCGATGTTTGTCCTGATTGGTGTGATACTAATCGCTTTTACCCGAAGACGCGGTGAAGTGGGGATTGAGTAGACTTGAGTCTGAGTTTGTGAGTTTGTGCGTCTCTGAGTTTATATTTGAAAAATCCGGAGGTTGAGCGGAGCCGAAACCGTTGCCTGGTTAAACGTTCAAAATTTAATGTTTAAAGTTGAGATTTGAATTTGGTACTTGGAATTTAATAAGAGTCTGTTAAATAAACTGTGTCAAATTTAAAAATTGAATGTTTTAAACTTTTAA
>JBBDVI010000060.1:0-8038 GCA_040903465.1 Flavobacteriaceae bacterium | reverse complement strand
GTAAAACCGACCTCTGATTATTTTACAAATGTAAAAGCGAGTGATAGTTCCCAAACATACGTTGTTATAATTGGAGAGTCAACCTCTTCAAGAAACATGGGTTTATATGGATATTACAGAAATACTACTCCTTTATTGTCCAGTCTTGATAGTAGGGAAACTATTGTTTTTAAAGATGTTATCTCTCCACATACCCACACAATACCGTCTCTTAATAAAGCTCTATCTTTAGCTAATTATGAAAATCCTGATGATATCTATAAAGGAAGTATTGTTCAGCTTGCTAATGCAGCCGGTTTTGCAACTTATTGGATTTCCAACCAACAGCCAATAGGCATTCATGAAACACTCTTAACTGCAATGAGCAAAGCGACAAAAAAGCAAATTTTCACCAATGCATTGACAAATAAGCAGCTGGAATATGACGAAGCCCTTTTTCCACATATTCAAAATGTATTGAAAAATGAAGAACAAAAAAAGGTTATTTTTATTCATTTAACCGGAACCCATATTCCCTATAAATTTACTTACCCAAAAGGCTTTCAGCACTTTACAGATACTCCCAAAACTAGGTTTCCTTCAGATCGCAGTACTGAGCATATCAATCATTATGACAATTCCATACTCTATAATGATTTTGTAGTTCATACAATTATTGAGGAAGTTAAGAAAACAAATAGTAATTCTTATGTGCTGTATTTTTCAGACCATGGAGATGAAGTCTTTCAGGATTTAGACTTCGTTGGACATAATGAATATCACGCGAGTAAACCTATGCATGAGATACCGTTCGTGTTGTGGACATCAGAAAAATATAAAAAATTTAGTTCAAGCTATAAATCATTGAAAAATTATTCCTCCAGAAAATATATGCTCGACGACTTTATACATAGCTTTTCAGATTTGTCACAAATCAAATTTGACCAATGGCAACCTCAGCGCAGTATTTTTAATCCGGGTTTTAAAGATAGGACACGAATCATCAAAAATGGAATAGATTATGACAACAGGTAGTTTATTTAAAATATTATTCCTTTCTCTAGTTGTACTAACGCTTTTAATACTTTTGCCTTACCTCCTATTTAAAACTGAACATTACATACATTCCCAGAAAGTATGGGCACATCGGGTTAACAGTATTGAAAAACTGAAACACACACAAGAAAAATATGAAGGAATTGAACTAGACCTTGTTTTTGATACAATCACAAACACTTTTGATGTAAACCATCCCCCGGCTATTTCAATTAATCTTACTCTTGATGAATTTTTAGAAGAATTAAACAAAGACGAGATAAAAGGAGTCTGGCTTGATTTTAAAAACCTAAACGAAAATAATTCAATAGAATCTTTTAGAAGGCTTGAGCATTTAGTTAAAAAACACGATATAGCCCCAAACAAAATAATTATAGAATCACAACATCCCGAATTTCTTCAAATTTTTAGTGATTCAGATTTTAAAACCAGTTACTACTTACCCAGTGCTTTATATCAACTTTCAAAGAAAAAATTAAAATTAAAAATCGCAGAAATCCAAAAAAACATCAACCAATATCCCACAACGGCTATTTCTACTAATATCAACGACTATTCGATAATTAAACAACATTTCCCATCAAAGGTTAAATACCTTTGGTCGATAGACAAAATCTATACAACCAGAATGTTTAAAAATTACTTCCAAACTCGAAAAACACTTCGTGACCCAAAAGTAGAAGTCCTCTTAATACGGGTAAACTCAAAAAAAGGCAATAGGTAGTTATTTTTTGATTTTTGAGTAATGCTTCCTGTCCTGAAAATAAGCCAATGCAGAAAGAAGTATTACAAATCCAACAGTGTAATAGATAAATGCAGGGGTTATGGGTTTATCACCGCTTGCATATGAATGTAAGCCCACCAGATAAAAATTGACCCCAAAATAAGTCATCATTATGGAAGCAAATGCAACTATGGACATCACGTTATAAAACCATCTGCTGCGCAAACCGGGGATCAAGCGCATATGAATCACAAAAGCATATACCATTATACTTATAAGTGCCCATGTTTCTTTTGGGTCCCATCCCCAGTAACGTCCCCAGCTTTCATTGGCCCACATACCACCTAAAAAGTTACCAATTGTTAAAAGAACAATACCCACCGTTAATGCCATTTCATTAATAATGGTTAACTCCCTGATATTGATATCCATTTTTGCTTTGTTTTTCTTGGTCGTAAGAATCATTAAAAGCAACGCAGTTGCGCCAAGAATCATTCCCAATGTAAAGGGTCCATAACTACCCACAATAACCGAAACATGAATCATAAGCCAGTATGAGTCCAGTACCGGTTGTAAATTTGCAATGGAAGGATCCATCCAGTTTTGGTGGGCTACCCATAAAACTATGGAAGCTACAAAGGCTGTAGAAGCAATGGTGAGATTGGATTTTCGTCCAAAGGCCAAACCAAAAAACACAGTTGCCCAAGCCACATATATTACTGATTCATAGGCATCACTCCAGGGAGCATGACCACTTACATACCAGCGCAATATCAGCCCCAGCGTCATCAGAATGAAAAAGAGCCAGATAATATATTTGCAAATGCTTACCAAACGTGAAAGCAATTTGTTTTTATCCTTGAAAATCTGAACAATTAGAAAAACAAACATAAGTACCCCAATCAAAAGAAAATAGGTATACAACCGGTTGAATATGTCTGTTTTATTATAAAGTATCTCAGCTTTTACCCTGTTTTCACTGGGCATTACAGAACTTCCGTGACGCTTTTGATAGTTTGTTATACTTTCCAGATATTCATCTGCTTTTGAATAATCCCCGGATTCTCTAGCATCTTTTAATGCCCTAAAATATATTGGCAGTATATTGCGGGTATAAAGGGAATCTGAGCCTTGAATGCCTGCTGATTGCAATTCCGGAAAAGAAACCCAGGTATTGTTTTGATCATCAGGAATAGGGAAAATCCTCAAAATGGTACCGCTCAACCCTTGATTTAAAAGATAAAGGCTTTCATAGGTTTTCAAAAGATCTTTTTCAAACTGGTCCGGAGTTGCTTTTTTGGAAGCTTCTTCAAGGTAGGGTCCTATCTTACTATTTCCCTGGCTGTCAAACATTTCTATCAAGGAAACATTCTCTCGGTCTGCTGAAACATCCAGTACTTTTCTGATGCTGTCATTCCCTCGTTTTAGCCTGATGAGGGGAATTTCTACCCAAATTCTGGGAAACTCACTCATAGACAAGAATGCCTGATTGGCATCCAAACTTTTATAATGATCGCTTTTACTGACTTTCCTCAACAATTCTGAAGCAAAAGTATTGACGGGTTTCATCCTTCCTCCTTCATCCTGAATTACCAATTGTCCAAATTTTGCTGCGTGATCTTTGTCAACAACATTTGCAAATATTATAGAATCCAGTTGATTGTCCTCTGTCTCCCGATGCTGGTGTGTCTCTTGGGAAAATGCAAATGTTCCCATCAAGAAAAGAGCCAGTGTAGAGAGAGTTGCTTTTTTCTTCTTAACCTTATCAAGCATTTTTTTCAAGGAACCAAAGCGGCTGTTTTTGTCAAAAAGTATCCACATTAATCCGAAATATAATAGTAAATATCCTATATAAGTTGTCCATGTTCCCCAAAAATCGTGGTTTACAGAAAGCACTGTCCCCAGTTCATCAGGGTCAAAACTGGCTTGAAAGAAACGATATCCTTTGTGGTCAAGTATATTGTTCATATAGATATCATAATCAAATGAGGTATCGTCAGGATTGTTTACTGTAACCTTACTCATATAAGAAGAATAGGCCTTCTCTGTTCCCGGATATTTTTCAGCTATAAAATCATTCAGGGTTATGCTGAATGGCAATTCAATTTCTTTGGAGCCATAAGCAAAATGAAATTCTAGGCCTCCTAGTTCTACTGTGGTTGGTTTTGGCGCAAAACCTTGTCCTCCAAGAAGTTTTACAATTTTAGCTTCATTATTTGTCGTGGCTTTAATTACCAATGCATCCATGTTGGAAGGTTCGTCTTCGGTAGCTTTTACAAGGTCAAATTCGCCTTCAACAATAGGATCCGGAACCACAAACCCCATTCCTGCCATTTGATATAAGGATCTCAATTGCAACGGTTGCAGACTGTCTTCAACAACCCGCCCTTCCATTTGATCTGCCATTCTGGTAAAACCTCCTGAAAAAGGGGCGTAAATTTGATATCCTTTTTCCTCGTCGTGCAATATATTGATAGCTCCTTCAGTAAACTCATTAAGGGCAAACAACACTCCATGAATACTGGAAACCTCTCCTTCTTTAAGCCAGTGTGTATGCCTACTACCTCCTTCGGCTTCTACCAATTTTAAATAATGGACGTCGCTTTCTGCAGGAACTATAGTCTCTACAGCACCTTGAATATAATCAACATACTCGATTGTTATGGGCTGATTGTCATAATCTGTCTGGATTTCAAAATCATTATCAAGTCGCTCAGAGAGCATAAGCCTTTCTTCAAGCTTTCTACGCTGGGCTACATCATCAACTTTATAGTCACCATCAATCATCGTGGTGAGATATACTTTTTCAGAAAGCATCGTGTTTTCGGTTGCGCCTTCCCGTATGGCTATTACCCCTTCATAACCAATGTAGCGGGTAATAAATGCCCCTAAAATAATCAGTATAAAAGAGAGATGTATAATGAGCATCGACCACTTTTCCCTTCTTAACAAACGGTATTTGGGTATATTGCCAATAAAATTAATGACAAAGACCACCATTATGGCTTCAAACCACCAGGCATTATACACCAGCGTTCGGGAATATGGTGTGGGTGAGGTTGTTTGCTGGGCATCGAGAAAAGTTCCAATTCCCATCGCTATGGCAAAAACTATAAATAAAATTCCGGTAAGTCTTGTTGAAAATAAAAGGGAAGCAATCTTTTTTTGCATGATCAAATTTCAATTGAAATAAATTGGTGCAAATTTACTGAATTTTGTCGGTATTAAAGGTTTAACAAGAAGGTGTTTTTTGTTAATGTTTTGTTGCTTATTTTAGCCTTATGATAGATGTAGTAATTATAGGTGCCGGCAATGTTGCTTCGCATCTTATAGAGGCGTTTCGTGCTTCTGAAAACGTGAATGTTATACAGGTTTACAACCGAACGCAACAGTCACTGGAGAGTCTTAACTTCAGTGGAAACAAAATAACAGATATACATGAAATTGTAATGGCTGATTGCTATATTATCGCTGTTCCTGATGATGCTGTCGCGGAAGTATCTAATGCGTTAACATTTAAAAACAGGCTGGTTGTACACACGTCCGGAAGTGTTTCTTTGACTGAATTAGACCCAAAAAACAGACGCGGTGTTTTTTACCCCTTACAAACCTTTACAAAAGGAAAAGCTATTGATTTTTCACAAATTCCTATATGCATTGAAGCAAAGAATGATGAGGATTTGAAGTTTTTATCTACTTTGGCAAAGAGTATTTCAGATACACCATTTGAAGTCAATTCAGAAAAGCGCAAACAACTTCACCTTGCCGCTGTATTTGTTTGCAATTTTGTAAACCATCTCTATCACATTGGCTATCAAATAACTTCTAAAAGTGAGATACCGTTTTCAGTATTGGCACCTTTAATTCTGGAGACCGCCCAAAAGGTTCAAGGTTCATTACCATCAGACATGCAAACCGGGCCCGCTAAAAGAAATGATCAAAAAACCATGGCAAAACATCTGGATGCTTTAGATTTGCAAGAACACAAAGAAATATACAAACTCCTTTCACAGGAAATCACCAAAACATATGGAGGAAAAAAGTTATAAAGAATATCTGCAACATATCACCACTTTTGTGTTTGATGTTGATGGAGTCCTGACAGACGGAAGCATCTCTGTGACAACAGAGGGCGAAATGCTGCGCACGATGAGTATCAAAGACGGCTATGCTTTAAAAACAGCTGTCGATCAGGGTTTTAATGTATGTGTCATTTCCGGCGGAAGCAACGAAGGCGTAAGATTGCGCCTACGCGGGCTGGGATTAACTGATATTCATTTGGGTGTGCAACACAAAACAGACACGCTTGATGAATATCTCGATGTCTATGGTATCAAGCCCGAAAATGTACTTTATATGGGTGATGATATCCCGGATCTCTATGTAATGCAGCAAGTGGGACTTCCCACCTGCCCTCAGGATGCAGCCCCTGAAATCAAGGCCATTTCAAAATACATATCCCACAGAAACGGCGGAAAAGGCTGCGTGCGCGATGTTATTGAACAAGTGCTTAAAGTACAGGGCAAATGGGCTGTTAACAAAGATGCAAAACTGGATTAAAACCGCTTATTGATATGCTTTCACTTTTAAACCTCATACGGTACAAAAACCTGCTTTTTATAATCATCATTCAATTACTTATAAAGTATGCATTGTTTGAACCTTTTGATATTGATGTTTCATTATCTACATTTCAGTATATCCTGCTTGTTTTAAGCACGATTTCAATTGCAGCCGGTGGTTATATCATAAACGATATTTACGACGTAAAAACAGATACCATCAACAAACCTGGTAAAAGGATCATTGGTAAAAAAATTACGGAACAAACAGCTTATAATTATTATATCGCGTGTAATGTTATGGGCGTCGGGATTGGGTTTTATCTGGCAAACCTCATTGACAGGCCCGGCTTTGCAGCCATTTTTATAATAATTTCAGGATTACTTTATTTGTATGCTTCTTACCTGAAATCCATAATATTGGTTGGCAATATCGTGGTTGCCGTTCTCGTGGCGATGACCATTATAATCGTGGGTATTTTTGATTTGTATCCTGCAATTACAACCCAAAACCTGCAATCACTTTCAACGATTTTTTCCATCTTACTGGATTATGCATTCTTTGCTTTTTTGCTCACCTTTATCCGTGAAATAGTAAAGGATATTGAAGATATCAATGGCGATAAAAATGTAGCCATGCAGACCCTTCCCATTCTTATCGGGAGGAAACGGGCCGGGCTAACAGTTTTTGTCCTGACTGCCGCTACAATAGCCATTGTGGTTTATTACATTTATACCTATATGTATACGCAACAAATTGCAATGCTCTATTTTTTGCTTTTTGTGATCGCCCCATTGCTGTATTTTTGTATTAAAATTCTTACTGCTGAAAAGCAAAAGGACTATCATATACTATCCGGTATTTTAAAACTCACGATGTTTTTTGGAATGCTTTCCTTGTTGCTTTATCCATTTTTATTAACTTAAACCGTCTTATGATTGCTTCCCATTTTAAAGATTTCAATATTATACTGGCTTCGGGTTCACCAAGAAGACAACAGTTTTTTAAGGAACTCAACATTAATTTTTCGATACAGATAAAATCAGTTGATGAGATTTATCCTGAAGAACTTAAAGGGGAAGAAATAGCGCTTTATCTTTCAAAACTAAAGGCAGCTGCTTTTGATAATTTAAGCGAAAGTGATATCCTCATCACAGGTGACACCATCGTTTTGCATAAAAACAAATGCCTGGGCAAGCCCGCAAACTCCAAAGAGGCATTTGATATGATTAAATCGCTTTCAGGCAGTGTTCATGAAGTGGTTTCTGCAGTATGCTTTACTTCCGCAGAAAAACAGGTTACCGTAAGGGATACTGCAAAGGTTTGGTTTAAGGAATTGAGGGATGAAGAGATTAACTATTACGTTAAAAATTACAAACCGTTTGACAAAGCCGGTGCTTATGGAATTCAGGAATGGATTGGTGCCATTGGTGTCACTAAAATTGAAGGCTCCTATAATACTGTTATGGGATTGCCCACACATCTTGTTTACAAAACGTTAATGGAATTTGTCAAACGCTGATTTTATAGTACTTTTAGCTTAAAATTGTTCTTATGAAGTTTTCACAAAAAGCAATGCTTTTTTTATTTGCGATTGTTCTTGTTGGTTGCAATACTACAGAAAAGGAAACTAAAGCTTTGCCACAAGCAAAAGAAAGGAATGTTTCAAATGATTTTGACTCTTATTGGTTTCAGGGTCAGGCCGAGATCACTTCT
>JBBDVI010000059.1:0-8038 GCA_040903465.1 Flavobacteriaceae bacterium | reverse complement strand
AAAAACACATCAGGGAATATTATGACATTGAAAGTCTGTGGGGCGATGCAAAATCAGTGAAAATTGAAACCAGTTACTAAAAAATATTTACACCATATTTAATGGCAAACGATAAAAAAAATACAGAAAATAATTCTTCTGATAAAGACAATAAAAACAAAGAGCTAAAGCCAAAGTTTAATCCCATCTGGATTTATGCAGCAATCATCATTGCTTTTATTGGCATCAACTACTTAAGCAGCGGTGGATGGTCTGAACCTGCAAAAGCAACCCCGGCCGAGTTTCAAACATTTTTAAGAGAAGGGGATGTTGAGAAAGTAGTTATTGTAAACAAAAACAAAGCTCGTGTTTATCTAACCCAGGATGCAAAAGCTAAAGAGGTACACATAAGAAACAACAAAGAACAGATTGTGGCCACATCAAATGTGCCCGATTACCAGTTTGAGTTTGGAGACCTTCAGAATTTCGAAAACGAAATAAGAAGGATCAAAGAAGAAAACAATTTAGAGACTTCAATTGTCTATGACACAGAATCCAATGTATGGGGCGATATTCTCCTTACTCTCTTGCCTTTTGCCATTATTATAGCCATCTGGATTTTCATCATGCGCAGAATGTCAAGCGGTGCCGGTGGCGGTGCCGGTGGGCAAATATTCAACATCGGAAAATCAAAAGCCCGCCTTTTTGACCAAAATACAGATGTTAAAGTTTCATTTAAGGATGTAGCAGGATTAGAAGGGGCCAAAGAAGAAATTCAAGAAATCGTTGACTTCCTGAAAACACCAGACAAATACACCGCACTTGGCGGCAAAATTCCTAAAGGAGCGTTGCTTGTGGGCCCTCCGGGAACCGGAAAAACCCTTTTGGCAAAAGCCGTGGCCGGTGAAGCAAAAGTCCCCTTCTTTTCACTATCAGGTTCAGACTTTGTTGAAATGTTTGTGGGTGTTGGAGCTTCACGTGTGAGAGACCTTTTCAAACAAGCAAAAGACAAAGCCCCTTCTATTATTTTTATCGATGAGATTGATGCTATAGGACGTGCTCGTGGTAAAAGTAATTTTTCAGGCTCTAACGATGAAAGAGAAAACACCTTAAACCAGTTATTGACAGAAATGGACGGTTTTGGCTCCAATGCAAACGTTATTGTTTTAGCAGCAACAAACCGTGCAGATATTTTAGATAAGGCATTGATGCGTGCCGGTCGTTTTGACCGTCAGATTTTTGTTGATCTGCCGGATTTAAGGGAGCGCAGGGAAATTTTTGATGTTCACTTAAGACCCATCAAAAAAGAAGAAAACCTCGATCTTGAATTTCTTGCAAAACAAACCCCCGGATTTTCAGGGGCAGATATTGCAAACGTATGTAACGAAGCTGCATTGATTGCTGCAAGAAAAGGAAATAAAGCTGTGGGAAGACAAGATTTCCTCGATGCTGTTGACAGAATTGTAGGCGGATTGGAAAAGAAAAACAAAATCGTTACACCCGAAGAAAAGAAAGCCATTGCTTATCATGAAGCAGGTCATGCCACCGTAAGTTGGATGCTGGAACACGCCGCTCCCTTGGTAAAAGTTACCATAGTACCAAGAGGTCAATCGCTGGGTGCTGCCTGGTATCTGCCTGAAGAGCGCCTCATTGTAAGACCCGATCAAATGCTTGATGAAATGTGTGCCGCCCTTGGAGGACGAGCTGCAGAAAAAGTGATTTTTGATAAAATATCAACCGGTGCGTTAAGTGATCTTGAAAAAGTCACCAAACAAGCGCGTGCTATGGTCACAATATATGGTTTGAATGAAAAATTAGGAAACCTCACCTATTATGACTCATCAGGACAAGGTGATTACAACTTCACAAAACCATACAGTGAAAAAACCGCTGAAATGATAGATAAAGAAATTTCAAACCTGATTGAATCACAGTATCAGCGTGCGGTCAACTTACTTAAAGAAAACAAAGACAAGCTTATTGAGCTGGCTGAAGTTTTACTGGAAAAAGAGGTTATCTTCAAAGACAACCTTGAAAAAATATTTGGAAAAAGACCTTTCGATAAGCCCGAGCCCATTTTCAATAAGATAGATGACCCTTCTTAGTTTTTTACTGCTAAAGAATATTCTCCTGCTTAATTCGCTTTTAGGTTAAGATTTTTTTATATTTGAAGCAATCTTGAGAAAAAACACCTCAAAATGCAATAAATGAGTTTGTTTAAAAAGTTATTTAAAAAAACCAACGAAAAACAATCCCCCAAAGAAGAAAGAAGTAAATATCTGCCGGAAACACCACTTCCCACCGACGAAAAATTTACCTACAACTTCAGAAAAAATGGCGGGAAGTTTCTCTATTGCGAAAACTATGATGAACTCTTTGAAGCGTTTGATAACATTCTGCTTGAAAACGATTGGTATGAAAAAAAGGTGTATTGCTCAAATTCTAACCTGACATCCAAGTTTAATTCGTTCAACCTTGAATATGGTGAAGACCCGGCTGCAGCTTTTTTCTTTTCAAGATGTGAATCTCTTGTAGCTGATGCCGGTGCTATTTTAATATCTTCAAATCAAATTAAAGAAAAAAAACTTAAAGAACTACCTGATAATTTTATCATTTTTGCGACAACGAGTCAACTGGTAGATACGATTGGAGAAGGTCTGAGAAAAATCAAAAGTGCCAACAAAAAGACCATTCCCACAAATATTACTACCATCAAGAATTTTGAAAGCAAAAAAGAAAATGATTTTATGACTTACGGAAGTAGTTCAAAAAACTTATATTTGCTGCTCTTGGAAGACTTATAATATGAAGGAACTTTTTGTAAGAGCCCTATCGGGATTAATCTATGTCTCGATACTTGTTATTTCAATGTTTGCTTCTCAAATAGCTTTTCAAATTTTATTCCTTCTTATCGGTCTTGTTTGTTTGCACGAATTTTTAAAATTGATTCGTTTAAAATCAAAATTGCTATATATAATTTTTATAGGTTTTATATATCTGTTTTCATACCTGAAGTTTGATTTCTATGCCACCAAATTACTCCTTATTTTAACCTGTTTTTTAAACCTCTTTCTCTTAAAAGACTTGTTATGGGTTAGCAAAATACCCATGTTTGAAAAGAAAAAGTATGCTGTTTCCATTCTTTACATTATAAGTGGTTTTGTTTTTATCATCCTCATTCCTTTTTTTAATGAGGTATTTCAACCCATGGTTATTGTTGCAGTTTTTATTCTTATATGGACCAATGATACTTTTGCTTACCTGGTGGGGAAAAATTTTGGAAAACATAAACTACTGGAACGCATCTCTCCAAAGAAAACTATTGAAGGCTTTCTGGGCGGATTAATTGCTGCCTGCATAGCTGGTTTTTTTATGTTTAAATATCTTACTATTTTTAACCCGGTATTCTGGGTAGGTCTGGCCATTTTAACAAGTGTTTTAGGCACTGTTGGAGACCTTGTCCAGTCCAAGTTCAAAAGACAAGCCGGAGTTAAAGACAGCGGGAACCTTATGCCCGGACACGGTGGCCTCTATGACAGGCTTGACAGTATTATTTATGCAAGCCCATTTGTTTATGCTTATTTTTTAATCGCTCAATATGTTTCATAAAGAAGGACAAAATATTATTTACACATGCCTGGCAATTCTTATTGCGTTTGCATTGTCAGCTCACTTTTTTTTAGAAAATGAATTTCTCAAAAAATTGATGGTGTCTATCCTCATTATCTTTTTTCTTTTAATTCTCCAATTTTTTAGAAACCCTAAAAGAGAGGTTTCTGTTAATGACAACAACATTCTTTCTCCGGTAGATGGAAAAGTGGTGGTTATAGAAGAGGTTTTTGAAAAAGAATATTTTAATAAAAAAAGGCTGCAAATCTCCGTCTTTATGTCACCCGTCAATGTTCACGTCACGCGACACCCCGTGAGCGGGAAAGTTGTTTTTTCAAAACACCACCCGGGCAAATATTTGGTTGCGTGGCATCCTAAATCTTCAGAAGAAAATGAGCGCACAACGGTGGTAGTAAACAATACTTCATTTGGCGATGTACTCTACAGGCAAATTGCCGGAGCCCTTGCCAAACGCATCGTCAATTATGCTGCTGAAGGTGAAGAAGTTGTTCAAGGGAGTGATAGTGGTTTTATAAAATTCGGTTCTAGGGTGGATGTTTTTTTACCTTTAGACACCAAACTAAATGTAAAATTAAACCAAAAAGTAAAAGGAGGTATCACGATATTAGCTCAGAAAAATGAATCCTGAAGAACTTGACATCGTTTTTAAAGAAGCAGTTGACAAGGTCAACAATCATATGGAACCGTTTCCGGCAGACTTGCTGTTAAGGCTCTATGCATACTACAAGAAAGCAAGCAAAAATCAGGATGATCCCAATAGCAAAAAACCTTTAATAAACGCTTTTAAGGCAAATGCACTCTTTCAGGTAAGGGAAATGTCTACAGTTGAGGCCAAACAAGCCTACATAGATGCCGTGAATACTTACTTTTTATACCGAAAATAGAATTATTTCTTACGGTACTTTTGTGGTAAATAAACCACCTTTTTGGTTTCGTAAAAATCTTCCTCAAAATAATCTGAAATCTCAACTATTTTTGCTTTCGGAAAATCCTGTAGTTCTTCGGTTAAATCGCCTCCCTTCAGATAAAGGATACCATTTTGAAGTTCGTGACTGCTTTTCTTGGCAATTTTCCCCTCTATCCAGTGAACAAAAGTGGGCATGGCAGCCACCGCCCTGCTTACGATAAAATCATACTCCCCTTTGATGTTTTCGACGCGCTCATTAGTGGTTTTTACATTTTTCAACTCCAGGCCCGTCACAACCTCTTCTACTACCTTAATTTTTTTTCCAATAGAATCCACCAGATGAAAACGTGTTTCAGGAAATAAAATGGCCAGCGGTATTCCGGGAAAACCGCCACCGGTTCCCACATCAAGGATGGATGCTCCTGTATTGAATTTTTGCACTTTTGCAATCGCCAGGGAATGCAAGACATGCCGCAAATACAACTCGTCAATATCTTTCCTTGAAACCACATTTATTTTGAGATTCCAATCTTGGTACAACTCTTGCAACTTAATAAATTGCGCGAGTTGCTCTTGGGTAATATCCGGGAAATACTTAGTTATCAGCTTCATGTTATATAATAAAGGTACAAAAATAAACATTTAACTTGTTAATTATTCTTTATAATTGAAGGAACACGCAGAATATTAATTATATTTGTTTTTTGTTATTTTTACAAAAACCTTATTATTTAAAACTTACAAATGAATACATCCTCAATCCGTTTTTCCAGAAAAGATCCTGCAAATTTTTTCAAAACACTTAACTCCAGGGTAAACGAATATTTCAAAGAAAGAAACCTTAAAAAAACAGGCAACTGGAAACTACACCTGAAGACCATCGCCATGTTTGCGATCTTCTTAACCCCTTACTTTTTATTGTTAACTCTTAATTTACCCGGATGGGCGCAACTACTGCTTACTATAATAATGGGAGTAGGCATGGCAGGCGTGGGAATGAACGTCATGCACGATGGCAACCACGGCTCTTATTCCTCAAAAAAATGGGTCAATAAATTTATGGGTAGTACTATCTATATCCTTGCCGGAAATGTCTACAACTGGCAAGTACAACACAATGTCTTACACCACACATACACAAACATACACGGCCACGATGAAGACATGGAAGCCGGAAGGATTATGCGTTTCAGTAAACATTCAGAATGGAAACGCTTTCACAAATACCAGCATTTATACTCTGTTTTGCTTTATGGCCTTTTAACTTTCAACTGGGCTTTGACTACAGATTTTAAACAAACCAGGAATTATTTGAAAAGAAAACTTTCTTATGGTGAATTCCCAAACCCTGTGAAGCAATGGAGTATTGTTGTTATCTCTAAAATTATTTACATTTCAATCTGGATTGTTATCCCAATGCTTATTCTATCCATTGCATGGTGGAAAGTATTGTTAGGGTTTTTTGTGATGCACTATGTTGCGGGCGTTATCCTTAGTGTTGTCTTTCAATTGGCACACATGGTAAAAGATGCTCAAATGCCGTTACCCGATGAAACCGGAACCATGAAAAACACCTGGGCAATACACCAGTTGTACACCACTGTAAATTTTGCCACCAAAAACAAAATTGTAAATTGGTACACCGGGGGCTTAAACCACCAGGTAGAACACCATATATTCCCCAATATAAGTCACGTGCATTATACCAAGATTTCCAAAATTGTGAAGGAAACAGCAAAAGAATTTAATCTGCCTTATCACGAATATAAAACAACCCGAAAAGCAATCATTTCACATTTCAGTCACTTGAAAGAAATGGGAACAAAACCCGCCTTAAGCGCGTAAGAACAGTAACCAACCTCTTTTATGAAGGAACATTTATCAGACAGGGTTAACAATATGGCAACCTCTGCAACGCTTGCAATGGCTGCAAAAACCCGCGAATTGAAAAATGAAGGCAAAGACATCATCGGGCTCAGTTTAGGCGAACCTGATTTTAATATCCCTGATTTTATCAAAGAAGCTGCCATCAAAGCTATCAATAATAATGTTCATGCATATCCCCCGGTCGATGGCTATGCCGAACTCAAAAAAGCAATCATCACCAAATTCAAAAGAGACAACAACCTCAGCTATGAAACCTCACAAATTGTAGTTTCAACAGGAGCCAAACAATCACTGGCTAACATTGTGATGGTGATGCTCAACAGTGGTGACGAGGTGATTCTTCCCGCTCCATACTGGGTGAGCTACAGTGACCTTGTAAAACTGGCCGAAGGTGTCCCCGTGGAAATTCCAACCACTATTGAAAACAATTTTAAAATCACACCGCAACAGCTGGAAGCCGCCATTACACCAAAGACAAAACTGGTGATGTACAGTTCGCCCTGCAACCCCAGCGGTTCTGTTTACAGCAAAAAAGAATTAAGAGCACTGGCTGATGTTCTGCAAAAACACCCGAATATTTATGTCGTTTCTGATGAAATATATGAGCATATCAACTTTGGCGAAGGTCACTTCTCCATGGCACAATTTGAGGATATGTATGAAAGAACCATCGTGGTAAACGGTGTTTCAAAAGCATTTGCAATGACGGGCTGGCGCATAGGGTACATGGGTGCCCCCTCCTGGGTTGCACGTGCGTGTAATAAAATGCAGGGGCAAATTACCAGCGGTGCCAATGCCATTGCACAAATGGCCACGATTGCCGCCCTAGAAGCATCACCAGACCGCATCAAGTATATGGTGGATGCCTTTAAAGAAAGAAGAAAACTCCTGCTGGATTTGCTCGCTGAAATCCCCGGATTAAAAAACAACGCTCCTGAAGGTGCCTTTTATGTATTTCCTGATGTGTCTCACTTTTTTGGAAAAACCATTCACGGCATAAAAATTAACACCGCCGAAGATTTTTCCATGCTCTTGCTTGAAAAAGCTTTAGTGGCAACCGTTTCCGGTGAATCGTTTGGTGATCCCAATTGCATTCGCATATCCTATGCAGCTTCAGAAAAGGAAATAAAGGAAGCAATGAAACGAATAAAAGAAGTCCTCTCTTAAATAAAATAATATGTCTAAAATTCTTTTATTAGGTTCCGGTGAACTCGGTAAAGAATTTGTTATTGCGGCGCAACGCATTGGCCAAACGGTCATTGCGGTTGACAGTTATGAAAATGCCCCCGCAATGCAGGTTGCCCAAGCTTTTGAAGTCATCAATATGCTGGATGGAAATGCCCTGGATGCAATCGTTGAAAAACACAAACCTGATTTTATCGTCCCTGAAATTGAAGCCATTCGCACCGAGCGGTTTTATGAATATGAAAAGCAAGGATATACAGTGATCCCTTCCGCGAAAGCGGCAAACTACACCATGAACCGTAAGGCCATTCGTGACCTGGCAGCCAAAGAACTGGGTTTAAAAACAGCTAAATACCGCTATGCCACTTCAGAAGCTGAGCTACGAAAAGGCGTTGAAGAAGTGGGCATGCCCTGCGTGGTGAAGCCCCTGATGTCTTCCAGCGGAAAAGG
>JBBDVI010000058.1:0-8044 GCA_040903465.1 Flavobacteriaceae bacterium | reverse complement strand
GATTGGCCGAGATTTAAGGGATATATCCATGTTAGGCATCTGTTCTAGTTGACTGGATTCTAATTTAATCAATGTATAATTAAAGTCATTAATGTTGGTAGATATCTAGCCACGCGGTATTTTATGGTGTAACCTTCCTTCAAAAATTTGCTTTATTTATATTAAAAATAGCGAAAAATGAAGGTAGTAAAAACTGGCTAATTACAAAAGTCAGAAAATCGCGTTAGTTTGTGAATGGGAACACTTCTTTTTTGTTTAGGGTGGTGATTATGTCCCGTATAAAAACATCGGGTATTAGCGAGCATGCTTGTCAGTCTGAGTTTAGCGAGGTTTCAGCAAATGTGAAAGGACAATCAGCCACACAAGAGAGTGCAAACTTTCGGAATACAGACCTGTTTAAGCATTGTTGGCAAACGGTGTTTTGTCCGGAGGGAGGTTTAGCTTTTCAAGTAACCGGTTGAGTTCTGTCAAGGAATTTTCGTCAATCACCTCTGTATTAATAGTCATTTCGTCCTTTTCAGTCTTTAAAATATATTCACCGGCAAATTTTTTAATCCAAATTACTTCTGACAAATTTATTTTTTTACCAAAAGGGAAATTCTTCTTTATACTTTTATTGTCGACAATCAGGTACGGGTTCCTTTTTTCATAAAAATAGGCAAAGCAATAAAGTATCGCTAAAATAAAATACCCGTAAAGGAACCAATTATTTCCATCTGAATATTTTAAATTAAGCAAACCCAATACACTCCATAAAATTGCAAAAAACAGGTATTGCTTAAGAAGCTTTTTTTTGTATTTTATTTTCATTTTATACAATGTCCCAAATAAAAGCAGTGTTTACTGCCAGAAGTGATTGCCCATGTGTGTTCAACAAAGTTTTAGCAAAGATGAAAGAACAATAATCTGAATAAGTGAGCTCATACTTTTAAATAGAAATCATTAGTTTTGTTTTTATTTGCTTTTGATAAGCACTTAAGAATTGAAAGTTAAAACTTATTTTCTTTCCTCTTTTTTTCTGGTCAAAACAAAATATATAACATATAACCAGCTGAAAATACCATGTATTATAGCCAGTAAAACAGATTTGTTTCTTTCCCAAGAAGTTACTCCCGCTATAACGCTGCCTAGTCCGATTCCATTACTTATTACTGTTCTTTTGGTTTCTGAATCAACATTATCATGACTATACCCTTCGTATACTATAAATAGTGTCAAAATAAATATTATGTAACTTCTTTTCATAGTTTAGTTTTTATGTTAACCTTTATATATTATTTGTAGCGTATTTTAATCTGTTTTTTCTAATCTGTTTTAATCATATTCAACAGGTAAGAATTGATGATCTGGAACTTTTTCAGTATTACAAGGATTTTCAATATTTCTCAAATATTTGGATAGCTCTTTTCTTGTAATAGCTTGTTTACCTCTACTTTTATATTTTGGATAGTTCCATTTGAAAATTATATGGTCGGCATTTGGTCCGACAAGCTTAAAGATAAATTCTGCAGTCAGGATTTCCGCATTAGTATTAATTGTAATACTATCCTTGGTAATAGAAACTCGATCAATAGGCAAAACTGTTGGTTCTTCCACCTGATGATTTAGAGTTAAGGAATCAGTTGAAATTAATATACTTGGGGTTTGTCCGTCACAAGGTTGGTAAAGAAAATATCCTTTACTGTCTCGTTCAATCTTTATCCATTTCCCCTGAAGATCACTTAAACCCTCCCAATTTTCTGGAATTTTCGTGGTTGGATGTTTTTTTATATCCGAAATGCAGGAAGTATATGTAATTATTATTAATATTAAAGTTAACTTCCTTTTCATGTCTCCTTAAATTGCTTACAGCGGTCTCGTATATAGTAAGTTGTGTGTTAAAATGCGCAAATTTGTCGTCGATACCTTGTTTTTAAAAAATGAAAAATACCTTTTTCCAAAATCAAAAACAAGCATTTTTTATAGGATAGGTTGTTTTAGTGCGTTTTTTTGTTCGTGAATTTTCTTTACCCATTTCTCACGGTCATTAACTACAAAATCAAATATCAAATTATCATTGGTTTCAATCCGTAACCCGTTATCTACTATTCTTCCGGTTTTTCTTAATGTAATCTTTTCTATTTTTTCGATGCGTATTGAAGTTTCTCCCATTTGGAAATTATATTTATGTGAATTAAAAATTAATCTTTTGTTTGACAAAAATAATTTACCTCCCACGGCAATTAATTTATTCCGGAAAAGATTTGCACCTCCTTCCATTATAATATTTTCCGTTTCTTTTAATTCAGGTGTTTTAACATTTTTTATCATCTGAGGAGCTAGTTTTTTCATTAGGTAAGGAAGACCTAACCCAAGGGAAATCCCAACAACAACAGACTCAATTAATGTTTTAATAATCAGTTTTTCGGATAATTCCTGATTCAATAGAATTAAATTAATCAGTGTCAAAACAACACCATAAATTAAAATAAATTGAACTATAAGGAAGATTTTATGTTTCAAAGATATTTTTTCCATTTCAGTTTTTGAATTTATTTCAAATGCACTAGGTTCCTTAACATATCGCCAATCTTAACAAGCGTTTTTATTCAGTGTCACATCTTTCCAACAAAATCTAAAAATACCTTTTTATGATGTTCAAGATCAAAATCAGGTGAAAGGGATACCCGGGCAATATAATCTTTGTCGTCTTCTTTTGTCGTCCCTTGTGTTGAAGTTGCAGGTATCGTCCAGTAACATCCTTTTAACTGTCCATAGCTCACACAGTACTTGCTCTCGTTAGGGATTTCACTTATCATCATATCAATCAGTTTGTGATTTAATGCTCGTTTATAAGCTTCCCTTTCTTCCGGAGTATTCCCTTTCGTGGGAAGGTCTAAGGAGAATACAGATGGGGTAAATCCTTGTTGAGCCAATTCCTCAGAAACAAAATTAATTTTCGCCTTCGGCAACATCTCTTTAATAAAGTTTACAAACTCACGTGTATTCATATAAGCATCTTGAATCCTTTGATTCATGGATGGCAATTGCTCTGCTAATATTTTAACCTGAAGATCGGTAGCCTCATTATCGCAAAGTATTAAATGCTTTTCGATGGTATCCAACAGAGCTTCAGCTTTATCATTGGCGACACAATACCCGGCAGTACATTTCCCGCCACTGGGGAATTTTGAGCCACTCACATAGGATATGGTCCTGACCCCGGCGAGAATGCCATCATCAGCTACGAATTGTACATTGGGGCAAAAGGTTTGGTCTAATATAAAAACCGGATCGATAGCCGTTTCACCGGTGGCCGTTGAACGCACTTTATTTAAAACGTCTCTAAGTTTTTTAAGATTGGGAACTTCAACTCTGGGGTTTGTTGGTATTTCAGCAATAATGTAAGGAACAGCATCTTCCTTAGCAACTTTGTCTAACACGATATCAATACTTTGAACCATATCATTATCACCATCAACGGGTAAGTCCAATACTTCCACGTTCTTAACGCAAGCAGCAACCCGTCGTGCCTGGTCATTGGTTCCGCCATAACAGTTGGGGGGAACAATAAACCTGATGGCCTTTCCTGTATGTTTTTCCAGTGCATCGTCAATGAGCCCCATCATAATCGCATATTGAATAGAGAGTCCACTGGAAGCAAGGAGTGCTTTTGTATGGGTTCCGGTAATCTCCTTGATGGATGCTACGACACGTGCTTTGTTTGTTTTAACATTGCTTTTCTCATCATCAGAACAAGACCTTCCTGCTAACTGCTGCAAGGCAGTCAAACAATCGTCCGGTGTCATCGCAATGGTTTCCCTTCTTCGTACATGCTGTATTTCTGAGATGTAACGTTCATTTTTTTCTCCGTTAACCAATAAAATACTTCCGAGGTGCGGATGAACGCTTATAAAAAAGTCAATAGTGGGAAGGAGGTTTGCAGGACCCATTTCATCTTTTTGTGAAAAGAAAACAGTACTGCCGTTAAACTCCGGAACATCTTCAGCTTTCTCAACCTGCTTTATTTCAAAATGATACCCGTAAACACGTTTGAGTGCTTCCACATCAAAAAACGCCGGTAATGTACCGGTATAACAGATTAGGGTATTCTTCTTGTCCAATAGGTTTTTTCTCAAAACCGCTAGCACAGGAGTGGTCCTTGATGAAAAGCTGATTACATTAGTTGGTTTTAGATTGTTCAAGTGAGCAAGGACCCATTCCAGTACTGAAGACAAGGGATGCCCTAACCGAATATAATCATAAGCCGTGGGCAAAGCACTGAGTGCTGAGGCATCAGCATTATTGGCTGCAAACAACTCATCAAACTCTTCTAGGAATTCAGTTTTAGCCAATGCTTCATTATAAATATCCAGCCGATGGGTTGTTAAATTTAACCAGTCAGTTGGCATATTTTCCAATACATCTTCAATATAATTCAGGACGTTTTTCTCTTTCATGTGCTTTACTTTTGAATGGGCCGTAAAGATAAATGAATTCGAGTGATTATATAATTCTTGAAGAGGGTTTTGTTGTAAAGAAATAGGGTTCCTCATGATGCAGGTGCGCACCAGTGGGGTGATAACGTTCCACTCATACTGCACACTTGATTTAAATAACATCTCCATAATAAGTTTAAAATCAAACCTTTATTACCTAAAAAATGTATACCTTTAAGTAGGGTTTTTTAAATAGTTCTTGTTCTTTTAAAAACTAAGATCATGAAAACAAAATTACTTCTCAATTTATTATTGGTTTCATTAACCACCCAACTCTTTGCACAAGACCCCAATTGGACATACCTCCGAAAGGAAAATACTGGTATAGGGGGTGCACTCCATTATGTGGTCCAGGGTGATGCCTTTGGGAACATATGGACCGGGGGTTATGAATCTTCCAATGAAGGCAGTTTGGTGCGTATTTCCATTACAGACACCATTTACACCAATTGGTCCACATATTCTGAGGACTATCTACCCAATGGATTGATTTATGACATTGCATTCGACAGTACGGGCATCATTTGGGTAGGATCTGAGGCAGGTATCACCACTTCCGGAGATGGCTTGGTATGGACGCATTACGACACGTCCAATACACCATTTTTAAGCACTTATGTTGAAGGCATTGCCATCGGAGCCGGAGATACGGTCTGGACCATACATACCGATGGTGATCCAACTTTGGGAGGTGTGGGCTATTTTGATGGAACAGTATGGAACTACTACACTTCCTCAAATTCAGGCCTTCCCGCAGGCACCCTTTTAAGGGATATTGTGGTTGATAACAATAATGTGAAGTGGATGGCCTCCAACAATGGTTTGATTTCTTTTGACGGAACAAACTGGCAACATTACACCAGTGCCAATAGTGGTCTTTCCGAAGATAGTGTGTGGGAAGTGGCCCTGGACGATCAAAACAGGGTCTGGGCCTTGGTGGGCAATGCCGTAGATATCTTTGATGGCACTTCCTGGACGCAAATCAACGAGACCGACTGGCCCATTACCAATGTTCAAGGACGCTCGCTGGATGTTTTTGGAGATCATATAATCATCGCTGAAGGTGCCGGTTCCCGTGTATTAATGTTTGACGGAACCACCTGGACCTCCGATTATATGAACTTAACCGTGTTTGATTGCTATATAGACAATAACGATACTTACTGGGTTTCCGGCTATGGCGTAGTGGCCAGGAACGATGGCACGGGTTGGGTGCGCTACACCAGCTACAACACAGGCTTACCCGACAACTTTAACGATGATATTTTTATTGACAGTCAGGGCCGCCGTTGGTTTGCCAGTGGCAGTGGTGGTATTCAAGTATTCGATTGTCCCAATTGGGAAGTGTATGGTCCAGAAAACGAAGGTTTGTTTCCCAATCCACAGACGATTTATTCTACTACCATAGGAACATCTATTACAGAAGATGCTGATTGTGATATTTGGTTCTCTTACGCCGGTACATCGGGGTATATTATCCATATTCCTGATGGTGATTATAAGGATTATGCTGCATGGACTACTTATGACAATACAAACTCAACACCCTGGCTTCAGTTTGTTGAAGAACTGAATGCCACCGATGACGGCAAGCTGTTCGCGCTTGCCGATAACAATGCTATTATGTATGATAAGGTTGCAAATACCTGGACGGTTTGGGACACGACCAATGGACTCTCCAGTCCTCCAATCAGTTTGGGATCTCGCGGCAATGCCATGTATGTAGGCCACTACCAGGGAATTGATGTGTATGAAAACGGAACCTGGACAACTATTGATTTGACCCCCCAGGGCATCGACCATGTGCTCCATATCGCTTTTGATGCCAACAATGCTATGTGGTTGGGTACTACAAGCGGATTATGGAAGTATGACGGCACCACCTGGACCAACTGGAACGAAGCAAACAGTAACATTGCCGCCGACTATGTAACCGCAATAGAGTTTGACGCCAACAACACTATTTATATAAGTGCACACAATACATATAATTGGCCTTACTATGGTGGCATTTCCTCTTTTGATGGCACCGGGACAACCTTTACCACTTTTATGGATGGAAGCTCCCCGCTTGCTCACAAGCAGGTGGAAGATATTGCGATAGATTCCTTCGGAAATATTTGGGCCTTAACCCAGAGTGAAGGGTTCACTCTTTATAACCCCACCGGAATTGATGGATTTGAATGTATTGACAGATCTTTGGAAAAATCCCTGGGAGTAAGTGACCTTACTTTTGACGGCCAAATGGAGGGTTTAAGTTACCCCAACCCATTTTCTGAAACAACAACCATTGTTTTCAATTCCAAAGATGCTAACCCGGTTTCAGTTGAGGTTCTTGATGTTTTGGGAAGAAGCATACAAGCCTTTAAACTTGATGAAGTTGTAGTGGGAGAAAACAGTTTTCCTTTAAACCTGTCACAGCAATCCAGAGGGATCTATTTTTGTAAAATAACCTCCAGTAGCCAGAAAAAAACGATAAAGCTTATAAAGGGCTGATAAAATTATAGTGCGCGATCTTTTGACTCCGTGTATGTGTTTTACTTAGGGGCGGACGTAAAATGTATTGATACCATTCCGCATACAGCTAAAAATCTTATATGTATACACAGTGGTTTAACTGTTTGGGTTATTTCCTTGTGTATCACCCCTGCGTTTTAAATAAATGTTGAAAGTAGTACCCCTGCCAACCTCACTTTCTACTTCTATTATTCCGCCTTGATTCGCAACCATTTTATTAATAATAAATAAACCGATTCCCGTTCCTTCTATTTGTGGCTTTAACCGGGTGAATTTTGAAAATATTTCTTCTTTCTTTTCCGGTTCAATTCCAATTCCATTATCCCCTATGGAAAGAAGGGTAAACTCTCCGGCTTCTTCTGTTTTTATGAATATCTCAGGTGTGATATCAGGTTTTGAAAATTTAATGGCATTATTGAGTAAATTGTAGAGGATGCTTCTAAGGTTCTTTTTTGAAAACTGAATTTCGGGAACAAGAATATTGGTCGTAATTTTGGCGTGCGATTGATAGATTTGATTTTTCAATGTAAGCTTTACATCCTCCAAAATCTGTTCAATAGTAACAAGGCCAGATTGGTCGCTCACATCGGTTCTAACTTTAGCAATATCAGCAAGTTCAGTAATCAAGTCTTTTAAAGAAAGTGCTGATTCCTCAATCATTTCCACATATTCCTTAATCTCTTCATCAACATCATCGTTCAATGATGACCTCAATAAGTCAGCCAGTGAGACCAGATTGGCTAATGGGCCTCTGAAATCGTGTGAAACTGAGTAGATAAACGTTTCATGGTCGGCATTTATCTTTTCGATAACTTGTTTGTCCTTAATCCTATCCGTGATGTTAATAAAGGTTACCACCACTCCATTTGTAACATTTTTTTTCTTGATGATATACGGGAGTATATTCATCTGAAACCAACGCTTGTCTAGAGTTTGTATTTCATCCTCAACGTCAACGTTCGTTACTATTACATCCTTAATTCGTTCTGAAAACCCTTCAATCTGTGCAAGAGCCGGGATATCAGAAATAGATTTTCCAATATCATCTC
>JBBDVI010000057.1:0-8053 GCA_040903465.1 Flavobacteriaceae bacterium | reverse complement strand
CTGATATCAGGGAGGAAATAAAGCAAAATCCTCCAAAGCTGTTTATCTGTGGGCATTCTCATATTTTAAAAGTAATGCACGATAAAAAAAACGGGTTCCTGTTTATGAATCCCGGTGCGGCAGGCAAGCACGGGTTTCACAAAGTGCGCACGATGTTGCGTTTTGTGGTTGATGCCGGACAGATAAGGGGTTTGGAAGTGGTGGAGTTCAAGCGATAAGAATTAAAAAACCCGGAGTTGGCAGACTCCGGGTTTTCACACTAATACTACTAAGATTCAAGGTTTAACGCAATCTGTCAACAGATTTTACGAGACTTTCGTCCTTTTGAATGGCCCTGTTGGCCATCACTAAAAAAACGATAGAAAGTACAGGAAGAAACATCCCAATACCCTTCTCAGAAACCAAAGTTTCTCCGGATACCCTTAGCGACTGATAAACGAAAACTCCTAGTAAAATAAGGTTACACAGTATGTTTAAACGATTTAAAACAAACTGGTTTTTTCTTTTTTTATATGATAATATGGCAATAATAGCCAATGCAATTGAAATAAAAATCAAAGCAAAATACAAAGGCTCATCACGAGTAAACAGATACTCACCCGAGTCATTTTTAATTTCGGGGAACCAAACAAACAGTGAAACCATTATAAGGCCCACCAGTAACATATAGATTGTTTGTATGCGTTGAATCATTTTTTGCTCTTTAGCATTGCAAAAATAATGTTCTTTTTAAAAATATTCCTATCAAAAATTAAAATTTTGTTGTATTATTGCATCAGTAATTCACAACCCACTCAAAAACGGTTGTTTATCTTCCGGATAATTTCAAGATTACCATCTTCATTAACTTATTTAACAAGTATTAAAATTTTATAATTTATCACCATTCATGTTTGAAATTTCAGATTTAAAAGAGCAGAAGCTACCTGAACTTCAGGAAATTGCTAAAACTTTAGGTGTTCCAAAATACCGCACTTTAAAAAAACTGGACCTCGTTTATCAGATTCTCGATTACCAGGCCGCAAACCCTAAAGCAGTTGAACCACTTGTAAAGGAGGTTAAAACCGACCAAAAAGAGACCCCGAAACAAGAGGATAGAAAAGACCGGCGACCTTCCAGGGATACCAAGGAACAACGTCCACATCCAAAAAAACAAAACAAACCACAAAGTCAGCAGGCAGGTAGTTCTAAAGAACAGGACACCCGTAAAGAAGCAGCTAAACCTGACGCGAGCAAAGACAATCGTGAACGCAAGGAAAAGGACAATCGCGACCGCAAGGATCAAGACAACCAGCGCTCCAAAGATGCATCTCAAAAAAATCGCCCTGCTTCTGATAACAGAAACGAAAAGCAGGCTACTGATAAAAAACCTGATGCTCCAAAAAACACTTCAGATAACAGAAGTGATAATAGAAAGGACGACAGTAGAAAAGACGATAAAAATGGCAATCAAAACGACAACAAACAAGATAGTCGTAATGATAAAAATGACAATAAATCGCGACAGTCTCAAAACGATTCCAGATCTTCAGGTAACAAACACAGCTCACAACAGAACCAAAACGTATCCCAGGGAAATAAAGACAAGCGCAACCGCTATCGCGAACCTGATTATGAATTTGACAGCATCATCCAGAGTGAAGGAGTGCTTGACATCATGCAAGATGGTTACGGTTTTTTACGCTCCAGTGATTACAACTATTTGTCTTCACCTGATGATATTTATGTGTCACAGTCACAAATACGCCTCTTTGGTTTAAAAACCGGTGATACCGTTTTAGGCGAAGTGAGGCCTCCTAAAGAAGGAGAAAAATATTTCCCTTTGATTAAGGTTACAAAAATAAACGGATTAAACCCCAATGTAGTAAGAGACAGAATATCATTTGAGCACTTAACACCTCTGTTTCCTGAAGAAAAATTCATACTTGCTGAAAAACAAAGCACCATTTCAACACGCATTATGGACTTGTTTTCCCCCATAGGGAAAGGACAACGCGGTATGATAGTTTCACAACCCAAAACAGGTAAAACAGTTTTACTAAAGGATATAGCAAACGCCATAGCCGCAAACCATCCGGAAGTATATCAAATGATCCTTTTGATAGATGAACGTCCGGAAGAGGTGACAGATATGCAACGCAATGTAAACGGCGAAGTGATAGCTTCAACCTTTGATAAAGAAGCCCATGAACATGTACGCGTAGCTAATATTGTTTTGGAAAAAGCAAAAAGGCTCGTGGAATGCGGACACGATGTGGTTATCCTATTGGATTCCATTACACGTCTCGCTAGGGCATATAACACTGTGCAACCGGCTTCCGGTAAAATATTGAGTGGGGGTGTGGATGCCAATGCGCTTCATAAACCCAAACGATTCTTTGGAGCTGCCCGAAATATCGAAAATGGAGGATCATTAAGTATCATTGCCACGGCACTAACAGATACCGGCTCTAAAATGGATGAGGTGATTTTTGAAGAATTTAAAGGAACCGGTAACATGGAACTTCAATTGGATCGTAAAATATCCAACAGAAGAATATTCCCTGCAGTAGACCTTACATCTTCCAGCACCCGTCGTGATGACTTGCTGCTTGACGAAAACACGCTTCAGAGAATGTGGGTATTACGCAAATACCTTGCAGATATGAACCCTGTGGAAGCGATGGAGTTTATCAATGATCGCATCAAGAAAACACGTAACAACGAAGAGTTTTTAATTTCGATGAACGGATAAAAAAAACTTTCTGAAAGTAAATATATTTAAAAGTCCTGATTTACTCAGGACTTTTTTTATGTGCCTTTATGTATCTTCGCAAAAAAAATATTAGATGAGCATCATTTATATCCTTATTGGTTTAACCTTGTTGGTTCTTGGAGGTGAGTATTTAGTGAGGGCAGCTGTCGGGCTGTCTTTTAAATTAAAACTCTCTAAAATGGTCATTGGTTTAACGGTTGTTTCGTTTGCCACTTCCATGCCCGAATTGATAGTGAGTTTACAGGCCGCACTAAAAGGGTTTTCTGATATAGCGCTGGGCAATGTGATTGGTTCCAATATTGCCAATATCGGTTTGGTCCTGGGAATTACGGCGATCATTTCGCCTATTGTGGTGGACAGGGATTTTTACAAATACAACTGGCCGGTAATGATGCTTTTTTCCATTGCACTTTACCTGTTTTTATGGAATGACAATGTTCTTTCGGTTACTGAAGGTATTGGGTTTATAGTGGCTATGGTGTTCTACCTGTTTTTCCTCATCAGGCAATCCAAAAGAAAATCAAGAGTTGAAGTTGATGCAGTGGTTACAGATGATAAGTTGAAGGGCATTTCTTATGTGAAAATTTTTATTTGGCTGATTATTGGAGGAGCAGCCCTTTGGGGAGGTTCTGAATTATTAGTCAAGGGAGCGGTTGATTTAGCCACGGCAATGGGGGTAAGTGAAAGGGTTATCGCAGTAACCATGATTGCCGTGGGAACAAGTGTTCCTGAACTGGCTGCCTCTGTGATTGCTGCTTTAAAAAAGGAAAAGGCAATTTCCTTTGGAAATTTAATAGGGTCAAATATTTTCAATATAGGCTCGGTTCTTGGTATTACTGCTCTCATTCATCCCATTACGGTTCAGAGTCAAGAAGTGTTGACCAATGATATATTCTGGATGCTTGGTTTTGCAGTTGTATTGATTCCGCTGGCTTTTCTTCCGAAAAAACTTATTTTCAACAGAGCGAAAGGACTTATAATATTTATATCTTATTTAACTTTTGTTGCCCTCACTCTTTTCGGATAAATTATTTTTTAACTATACCCCATAAAAATAGGGGGTAGATGTTAATTAATTTGTTTTATTTTAAGTTTAACATTAAAAAATAAGGGGGTCTATTCCTTTAATTTATATTTTTATTGTAGTTTTGCCTTGTCAAACCAATAAAATTTTTATATGTCCACACTTCGCTTTCGAGCCATTTCAGAAACCCTGAACAGAAAACCGGTAGTTATTGAAGATAAGGAAAGACGTTCCTTGCTTTTTGGAAACAACGTCTTCAATGAACATGCCATGCGGCAGTATCTTACCAAAGAAGCCTATAAAGCAGTAATGAATGCCAATGAATTCGGTTCCAAGATTCCGAGAGATTTAGCAGATCATATTTCAACGGGAATGAAGGAATGGGCCATTTCAAAGGGAGTGACACATTATACACACTGGTTTCAGCCTTTAACGGGTGCCACTGCTGAAAAGCATGATGCCTTTTTTGAAACCACATCCAATGGTTCGGCAATTGAAAAATTTGGCGGCGGACAGCTGGTACAACAAGAGCCCGATGCTTCCAGTTTTCCCAGCGGCGGGATCCGGAATACTTTTGAAGCTCGTGGTTATACGGCGTGGGATCCCACTTCTCCGGCATTCATAATAGGTACTACCTTATGTATTCCTACCGTGTTTGTTTCTTATACAGGAGAAGCCCTGGATTATAAAACACCGCTCTTAAGGGCACTTTCCGCTATTGATGAAGCGGCAACGGCTGTAGCAAAATATTTTGACAAAAACGTTACCAAAGTGCAGGCAACCCTGGGATGGGAACAAGAATATTTTTTAATTGATTCTGCTTTAGCGACGTCAAGACCTGACTTAATGATGACAGGAAGAACATTATTGGGACACACTTCTGCTAAAGGACAACAACTGGAAGACCATTATTTTGGTTCTATCCCTTCCCGCGTACTGAGTTATATGCGGGACCTTGAAAAAGAATGCATGCTTCTGGGAATTCCTGTCAAGACGCGTCACAATGAAGTAGCGCCCAATCAGTTTGAACTGGCACCTATTTTTGAAGAATCCAACCTCGCGGTTGACCATAACTCCTTATTAATGGATGTGATGGCGAAGGTTGCCGAACGTCATAATTTTGTTGTGTTATTTCACGAAAAGCCCTTTAAAGGAGTGAATGGTTCAGGAAAGCACAACAACTGGTCACTGGCGACCAATACAGGTGTGAACCTTTTGGGACCGGGCAGTACACCGATGAGCAACCTGCAATTTTTAACCTTTTTTATCAATACCATCAAGGCGGTTAATGATAATGAAGAACTTATTAGAGCGAGTATAGCAAGTGCCAGCAATGATCACCGTCTGGGTGCCAATGAAGCACCGCCGGCTATTATTTCGGTATTTATTGGTGAGCAGTTGACAAAAGTACTAGATGACCTTGAAAATGTTACCAAAGGAAAACTCTCACCCGAAGAAAAAACTGACCTGAAACTGAATGTTGTAGGTAAAATTCCTGAAATCCTTTTGGATAATACGGATAGAAACAGAACATCTCCTTTTGCTTTCACAGGAAATAAATGGGAGTTCCGGGCAGTGGGCTCCAAAGCCAACTGTGCCAACCCGATGACGGTACTCAATACCATTGTTGCACGCCAATTGAACGAATTCAAAGTTGCCGTTGACAAACTTATCGCAGATAAGAAAATGAAAAAAGACGATGCTATTTTCAACACCTTGCGGGAGTATATCAAAGAATCCAAACGCATTCTCTTTGAAGGTGACGGATATGGGGAAGCCTGGGAAAAGGAAGCTGAAAAGAGAAAACTGAGCAATTACAAAACCACACCGGATGCACTTAAAGCCAAAATATCCAAAAAAGCAATAACACTTTTTGAAGAAATGGGTATAATGAGCGAAGTCGAATCTAAATCTCGTTATGAAATAGAGGTGGAAGAATACACCAAGCGCATCCAGATCGAGAGCCGGGTTCTGGGTGATATTGCTCGTAATCACGTTATTCCTACTGCTATCAAATACCAAAGCGTGGTGGTTAACAATGTAAGAGGACTTAAAGAGATTTACGGGGGCGGCTTTACTAAAATGGCCGAGCAACAACTTGAAATCATTGAAGCCATCAGCGAACACATTGAAAAAATCAACCAGGGGGTGACAGAAATGACAGAAGAAAGAAAGAAAGCAAACAACCTTGAGGATTTTGAAAAAGCAGCAAAAGCATACTGCGATAAGGTAAAACCTTATTTTGATACCATTAGATACCATTGTGACAAACTGGAACTTCTGGTCGATGATGAATTATGGCCTTTGACCAAATACAGGGAGTTGTTGTTTACCAAGTAAAAGTATGTATAGTTTTTATATTTCATAAAGACACATTGACTCTTTCTCAAAAGGCTTTATGCCCGTTGGGAATAGAAAATACAATACCAATCACAACAATTTAAAAGCAGTACCACAAGGTGCTGTTTTTTTCTTTTCGCAAGCTTGCAGAAAGTGAGTATATTTGCAACCAAACCACAACTATGAGCAAGGAAGTCAGCAAACGATACGCACAACGCGGTGTTTCCGCCGGAAAAGAAGATGTACACAATGCGATAAAAAATATTGACAAAGGGCTTTTTCCCAAGGCATTCTGTAAAATTGTCCCTGATTACCTCACACATGACGATGATTATTGCCTGATCATGCACGCCGACGGGGCTGGCACTAAATCCTCCCTTGCCTATATGTACTGGAAAGAAACCGGAGACCTTTCTGTCTGGAAAGGTATCGCCCAGGATGCGCTTATTATGAATATTGATGACCTGTTATGTGTGGGTGCGACTGACGATATTTTGCTCTCCTCCACCATTGGCCGCAATAAAAACCTGATTCCCGGCGAAGTCATTTCTGCCATAATCAACGGAACAGAAGAACTGATTGAAGATTTAAAATCTTTTGGCGTGACCATTCATTCTACAGGAGGAGAAACGGCTGATGTGGGAGACCTCGTGCGAACCATTATTGTTGATTCAACCGTCACGGCACGAATGAAACGCAGTGAGGTGATAGATAATGCCAACATCCAACCCGGCGATGTGATTGTGGGTCTGGCATCTTTCGGGCAAGCCACCTATGAAAAAGAATACAACGGCGGGATGGGTAGCAATGGCTTAACTTCTGCGCGCCACGATGTTTTTGAAAAATATCTTGCTGAAAAATTCCCTGAGAGCTTTGATGCTTCAGTTCCTGAAAATCTAGTGTATTCAGGAAGCAAAAAGTTAACTGACGCAGTTTCTGAAAGTCCTCTTGATGCAGGAAAACTCGTGCTTTCACCCACACGCACCTATGCGCCGGTCATAAAAAAAATGCTATCAAAATACGATGCAAAAGACATTCACGGAATGGTGCATTGTAGCGGCGGGGCACAAACCAAAATCCTTCATTTTATTGACAACCTTCATATAATCAAAGACACTCTTTTTGAGGTGCCGCCTTTATTCAAATTAATCCAAAAAGAATCAGGCACCGAATGGAAGGAAATGTACCAGGTTTTCAATATGGGCCACAGGATGGAACTTTACTGCAACCCCGAAATTGCTGAAAATCTTATTTCCATTTCCAAATCTTTCAACATCGATGCCCGGGTTTTGGGCAGGGTGGAAGCTTCCGATACAAAGAAACTGACCATTAAAAGTGAATTTGGTGTGTTTGAATACTAAATTCAGGAATAATGAAGCTTTCCAAATCTTTTTTTATAGCTAACAGTTCGCTTTTGCTCTTTGGGGTTTTGTTTACCTTTGCCTCAAGCTTTGGACAGACGTTTTTTATTTCCCTTTTTAAACCCCTCATTCAGGTTGAGTTTGCACTCACTGAAACCGAATTCAGTTCCTTGTATGCGATCGCCACCATAGGTAGTGCATTTACACTCACTTGGCTGGGGAGATACATTGACAGCATGCGGTTACCAAAATTTAGCACGCTTGTCACTGTGGGGCTGATTATTGCTTTGCTGGCTTTCGCCGGAAGCTTTTCTATCATTTTTTTAGGCGTGGCGTTGTTTGGCCTGCGTCTTTTTGGACAAGGTTTGATGTCGCATACTTCCATCACGGCTATGGCCAAGTTTTTCAATAAAAACAGGGGCAAAGCCATCAGTATTGCATCTGTGGGTCATCCCATTGCTGAAGCTGTTTTACCCATAACCATTGTGTCGCTACTCAGCTATTTTGACTGGCGGTATGTCATTGTACTTTGTGCTGTTTTTGTCTTGTCAATGATTCCTCTCTCCAGATTTT
>JBBDVI010000056.1:0-8060 GCA_040903465.1 Flavobacteriaceae bacterium | reverse complement strand
GAAGAAGCAGTTGAACCTCTCATAGATGAATTAATTGAGGTTCAAAAAATGAATTATGCACTCATCAATAAATATAAGAAGTAGTAATTGTCTTTAAAAAATATCAAAATTTAATATGTCTAAAAGCGAAACCGGTTTCAGGCTAATTTTTGTAAATTTGCCTGAATTTGTATGTTATCAATCATAACGTCATAAAATCTTAAACCCAATGTCTCACGTCTCATATCTCACGTCTCATATCTCAAATCTAATATCTCATGTCTAATATACCAAAATACATTTTAGGCGACAATACAGACTACCCCGACGCCATTTTTGTTATTCATACCGAATTCCCTCGGTTTATTATCAACCTGGAGAACGACGAGGTGGAATGGCTGGAAGAGTTTGACGACCATGATCAAAAGGAACTGGAAAGCGAAACCGAAACCCTAATTCAACAAGCCACCGACTTTTATGACAGGGAAGTGGCGCGATATGAAAATGATTAAGCATGGAATATCTACTGGAACTTGACGAACAATTGTTTGTGTTTTTGAATGCCCTGGGCTCTGAACGCTGGGATACTTTCTGGTTGATTGTTACAAACAAGTTTTCATCCATCCCGTTGTATGCGGTACTGCTGTATTTGGTCTATCGGCATTTTGGATTAAAGAACACCTTGATTGTAATGGTGCTGGTTGCAGCTATGATTGCCGCTACAGACCAGCTTGCCAACTTGTTCAAGCACGGCTTTGAACGCCCCAGACCCTGCCAGGTAGAGCACCTCAAAGAGATCATACGGTATGTGGCACCGCGTTGCGGACGCTTTGGCTATTTCTCTGCACACGCTGCAAGCTCGATGGCACTGGCTGTCTTTATGGGGTTATTGTTCCGCAATATCTATAAAAACCTGCCCTTTTTAATGCTCTTCTGGGCTGCGATAGTGGCTTATAGCCGTATTTATCTCGGGGTGCATTATCCGCTGGATATCATCACGGGGATGGTGATTGGTGGTTTGATTGGGTTTGGGATATATAAACTGCAACAGCGGCTGAAACGCCCGGTGAATTCTTAAGATTTTACTTCTGTACTAACCTGAATAACTTTTTCGCTGCTGCAAAAGGGGTGGTTTTGTTATTTTCAATTGCTTTGAGCAATTTGGGGAGTTCTTTCTTTACTTCGGGGTGTTTGTAGAAGTCGGTTTTGAGTTTTTCTTCTATGGTCTGGTATAACCAGAATTTGTTCTGCTCGTTGCGCTCGTGTTCAAAGAATCCGTTCTCCTTGGTAAGGGCCATGTATTCCTCCACAATGTGCCAGATTTCTGCGATTCCTTCGTTTTTCAGGGCGCTGCAGGTAGCGGTTTTGGGTGTCCAGCCGCTTTCCTGAGGTGGGAAGAGGTGCAGGGCACGTTTGAATTCTACTTTGGCCTGTTGGGCAGCTTTAATGTTTTCGCCATCGGCTTTGTTGATGACAATCACATCAGCCATTTCCATAATACCGCGCTTGATGCCCTGGAGTTCGTCACCCGCCCCTGCAAGTTTCAGGAGCAGGAAGAAATCGGTCATGGAGTGCACGGCGGTTTCGCTTTGGCCCACACCCACGGTTTCGATAAGGATGACATCAAAACCTGCTGCCTCACATAGGATGATGCTTTCGCGGGTTTTCTTGGCAACCCCGCCTAATGAGGCACCCGACGCCGAGGGACGTATAAAGGCGCGGTCTTCTTTTACCAGTTCTTCCATACGGGTTTTATCACCCAGGATGCTTCCGCCGCTCAGGGTGCTGCTGGGGTCCACGGCCAGAACTGCAACTCTCTTGCCTTTGTCGAGCAATACTCTGCCAAAGCTTTCAATAAAGGTACTTTTGCCCACACCGGGCACACCCGTAATCCCGATGCGCACAGATGCATTGGCATGCGGAAGGCAGCCTTCAATAATCTTTTGGGCAGCGGCACGATGTTTCTCTGAAGTGCTTTCAATGAGGGTAATGGCACGGCTCAAAGCCACCCGGTCACCCTTGCAAATGGCCGTGACCAATGCTTCGGGATGCATTTCCTTGCGGCGCTGCTCTTTGATGAATTCGGCAGCCTTGGCATCCAGCCGGGCCTGTGTTTCGGCAGGAGGTTGCTTGTTGTTGTCGGCTGGAGAATGCTCTTTTTTAGCCATGAGATTAGTTTAAGACAAATTTAATAATATGGATTTGATATACATTGTTTTCTCTTGTATATTTAAAATTCACAAAAATCAATACTAAAAAACCATGAAAACATTGTACAAAACAGCGGTAACCGCTTCCGGAGCCAGATCTGGACACATTGAATCTGATGATAAAAAAATAAATATGGACCTTTCAGTGCCTAAATCCATGGGTGGTGATGGTGGTGAAGGCACCAACCCCGAGCAGTTATTTGGCGGGGCCTATGCGGCTTGTTTCGGAAGTGCTTTATTGGCTGTCGCCAAAGACCACAAAGTTGTTTTGGGGAATTATACTGTAACAGCAAACATCAGTTTGAACAAAACAGATGATGATAACCTGTTGCTAAAAGCTGTGCTGGACTGTTACCTGCCCGGTCAAAGCATTGAAATGGGAGAGAAGCTTGTTAACGGAGCTCATGAGATTTGTCCGTTTTCACGCGCTACCCGTGATAATATTGATGTGACATTGAACTTGTTGCTCGACGAGGAATAAGAATCTTCCACTTATAAAAATATACGTTACGGTTCAATACCGGTATCTTAAACAGGACTTGCGTATGAAAAAACACAATTTCCATGTAACTGTAACCTGGACTGGAAATGAAGGAACAGGCACAAAGGATTATGCCTCTTATTCCCGTTTGCACGAAATAGCAGCAGATGGGAAGTATGCTGTTGTTTCAGGTTCTTCGGCCCCGGCTTTCCTGGGGGATGCCTCAAGGTATAATCCTGAGGAACTCTTTATTTCCTCAGTAGCGTCCTGTCATATGCTTTGGTATTTGCATTTGTGTGCAGACCATGGCATTGTGGTAACCGATTATAAAGACCGTGCAGAAGGGGTCGTGGAAATGCATCAAGATGGCGGCGGAAGGTTTACAGAAGTAACCCTGCATCCTGAAGTAACCATCACCACCGAAGAAAAGATTGAAGATGCTAATAAACTGCATGCAGAAGCGAATAAGAAGTGTTTTATAGCCAACTCGTGTAACTTTAAGGTTTTACACAAGCCCAAAACCATCGTAGAAGAACCACCCCTTTAACCGGGATTAAAAACTTTGGTAGGGTTTTTGTAATTTATATTGTTGTAAAGATACAAGCAATTTAAATGAAACATACAGTAAACACGCTAACAACCGGGATGTCCCTAAAAAGAAACATTTAAACGTATTGTAACCATAAAAAAAGACCTGAGGATGCCTCAGGTCTTTTTTATTGTTTTGTTTAGAAAGGTTTATTGTATGACTCCCCCGCAACTGATGCGTCCCCCGGCATCACCGGTGGGTTGGGTTTCAAAATCATCTACACCTGCGTGGACGATGACGGCTTTGCCGAGTATGTTTTTGTTATCATCATCACAACCCAGGCACCATTCATCAGTTTCAAAGCTCACTTCGCCATTCCCTTGGTCGTCTGCTTCAAAGTTTCCGATATCGCCTTTGTGATACCCGTCAGGGTCACCCCATTTTCCGTGTTGTTCAAACGTTGGATTCCAGTGACCGCCGGTAGAAGTACCGTCAGCAGCAGAGCAGTCGGCTTTCTCGTGCAGGTGGATGGCGTGGGTGCCTTCCTGTAGCCCATCAAAAGATGCGACCATTCTCACAACGCCGTCTTCTTCGGTAAAGGTTATGGTTCCTTTCGTCTGCGTGTCGCTTTTAGGCTCCATAGTGATGCGGAGTTCTTTCTTCTCCTCATTCATTTCTTGAACCATTTCGGTTTCTCCTTCAGTGGTTTCTTCCTTTTTATCGTTTTTACAACTTAGTATGGTTACTGCCAGGCATAAGGGTAGCAGTATTGATAATTTCTTCATAATTGTACTTTATTTTGGGTTAGTATTTCTACTAAATTACTGATGTTTCAAACACACACCAAAGTTTTAGCAAAGTTTTATAATTCCGAGGGGGCTTGCATACCCCCCGGAACCTTCCTTTTAAATTGCTTTGTCTTCAGTTTTTTGTGTATTTTCAGTAGTAGTAACAGACGAGCCTTTCAGGTATTTGTCTAAAAACTGCAGGGTTCTTTCATAGGCTTCAATCTGGTTTTCCTTTTTGACAAACCCATGCCCTTCGTCTTCAAACAATACATATTCCACAGGAACTCCGTTTTTACGAACGTTTTCGACAATTTCGTCAGACTCTACCTGCAGTACCCTGGGGTCTGTTGCACCCTGTAACACTAGTAAAGGTTTGGTGACATTTTCTGTATGGAACAGCGGGGATATTTTACGTAGCCTGATACTGTCTTCTGTATTGGGGTCTCCCATCTCAAGGTACAATGCTTCTTTGAAGGATTCCCACCAGGGCGGTATGTTTCTTATTGTGCGCAACCAGTTGGTCACCCCATAGATGTTAACACCCACGTCAAACTCCTCAGGGGCAAAGGTAAGGGCTGCCATGGTCATAAAACCGCCATAAGAACCACCAATGATACCGATTTTCTCTCCGTCGATTTCGGCTTGTTCGGCTAACCAGTTTTTGCCTTCGATACAGTCTTGTAAATCACCTTCTCCATGGTTTTGATCATCCAATTGGAAGAATGTTTTGCCATAGCCGCTGCTGCCTCTGTTATTAACGGCAAGCACTGCATAGCCGTGATTCACGAGGTATTGGATCATAGAACTGAACCCTTGTCTGGATTGCCCACCGGGTCCTCCGTGAACCCATACCAGTGCAGGGGCCGGGTTATCTGCCGAAGTGCCATGGGGTTTGTAATATACTGCAGGGATTTCAAGACCGTCAAAAGATTCATATCTGATGACTTCAGCTGCTACAAGGTCGTCCGGGTTGATTTCATCATTGAGTACATCGGTGAGTTTATGAAGCTCCTTTGATTTTAAATTATAGGAATAGATGTTAGTGGGGGTATGGGAGCCGCCTACATTGAGAAGTGCCATGCTTTCATCTCTGGAGAAACGGATGCCGGTTATAAATTCGTTTTCAAAGTCAGGTAATTCTAATTCATTACCGGTCTCGGCTTCTGTTATTTCCAAGGTGTTTGCCGCATCCTCATTGATAAACACAGTGCGGTATTTCCCGTTGTGACTAAAACCAAGACTCCAGATATCCCAGTCTTTCTCAAGTACCTTATCTGATGTCTTGTTGGCAATGTCATAGCGCATGGCTACGGCAAATTCGCCATCGGCATCGGTAGTGTAGTACAGGTATTTGTCATCTGTTGAGAAATCCTGTGCACTGTTGCCGCTTTGGGTAGTGTTTATTTTAGTAAATGATTTTTCATTTACATCATAGAGGTATAAATCAGAGTCATTTGTATTGATGACCTTGGATAAGGCAATATAGTCACCCGTATTGGAGACACCGCCAAATTCATAGCCTTCAGAGTTGTCAAAAATCATTTCAGATTCAAAGGTTTCTGCATCCATGTGATAGATGTCTGTAAAGCGCGGATCGCGTTCGTTGCTTCCGTAGTAGAAACTATTTCCGTCATGAGCCCAGCCGTAAAAGAGGGCACGGGCATTTTCGGCAGGCGTGAGGCGTGTGGTTTCTTCACCGTCCATAACAAACAGTTTGTAGATTTCATCACCGTTGCCGTCCATCCTGAAGAGGATTCTTTCATCATTGGGGAAATAAGAAATGGAATAAACTGATGATGAGTCTGAAGCTGTCAGTGCTGTCATCTCACCACCGCTGGAGGGCATGGTGTACATATTGTAAATACCGGACCGGTTGCTGGTGACCAGGACGGTTTCGTTATCGGGTGAAAATCCGCTGCCATAAACGGCTTCATTGTCCATAAACTGGGCGATGGTATAGGTGGCTATTTCCCGTTGTTCCGGTTCTTTTTCCTTGTCCCCACAGGAAAGGACAAGCATCAGCGCTGCGGCTGCTAAAGTCAATTGTTTCATAAAGTTTTGGTTATTAATTTGATAGTACCAAGATACTACAAAATTTTGAAGGTTTTTTTACTAAAGAAAAGAAACTTTTTAGTCCCTTTGTTTTTTTCTGCTTTTTATCCTTCTGGGGTTCAACCAAAGGTAAAATCCTGTAACAGAAAGCAACATCAACCCGAGGCAGGTAATGGTGACATAGGTTTTTTTGACTTCGTCATTGTTGGTTTTAACAAAAAAGTCGATGATAGAACCGTCGTGGATTTGTTCAATAATATCTGAGGTCCTTGTTTTTACTGAAAGGATTTCACCTGACCGGATGCCCACCTGCACCTCGCTGTAATGGTTTTCAAAGCGCACTTTGGCAACCCCTTGTGTTGGACGTACGTCAATTCTGTTTACTGTAGGATCCAGGTCTGTATGTTCTGTGATGTAGCCAATGGCAATTTCTTCAATGTGTTCCAAAGGAAGTGCCGGCAATGTGGATTGGTCTTTTTGAGTAGGGGGTATAAACTTGAACTCTTTTTTCCAAGCCAGAAGCAAACCCGTTGCCCCAATAATAAACATAAAGACAAAAAGCATAATGGCGGTATACTTGTGAATTTTCCGATACCAACGGGTGGATTTGGCTATATTTTTTACAGATTTTTCCAAGTAAGTTTTTTAGAACGTCCAAAAATAATCAAATCCCTTACATTACCTAAAAAATAACTGTTAATCATCTTGTATATTTGCAGCATTTAAACACGCACATGCAAAAAGAGTTTTCCTTTCAGGTTTCCCCCAAAGTTGCAGCAGTACCTGCCGCTTTGCAGCATTATGTTTCCCAACATTCGGGCATTTCTTTGCAGGAAATCAGCCATGTGGAGATCCTGAAGCGCAGTATTGATGCCCGTCAAAAGACTATTAAAGTCAATCTGAAAGTGCTCGTTTTTGTCAATGAAGATTTTGAAAGAGTATCGATTCTAAAGCCTCCATACAAAGATGTTTCAAAAGCTGATTCAATAATCATCATAGGCGCCGGACCTGCAGGTTTGTTTGCAGCATTGCGCTGTATACAGTTGGGCAAAAAGCCCATTGTCATTGAACGAGGCAAAGATGTGAGGGCTCGCAGGCGTGATTTGAAGAGGTTGAATATAGAGCACATAGTGGATGAAGATTCCAATTACTGTTTTGGGGAAGGGGGTGCCGGCACTTATTCAGATGGGAAGCTCTACACCCGAAGCAAAAAGCGTGGGGACGTGCAGCGCATTTTGGAATTGCTGGTGGCTTTTGGCGCTACCCGTCAGATATTGGTGGAAGCACATCCGCATATTGGCACCAACAAGCTTCCCGGGATCATCCAGGAGATTACCCAGACCATTATAGAATATGGCGGTGAAGTACATTTTGAAAGCAGGGTAGTGGATATCCATATAAAAAACAATGCAGTAACCGGAATCAGTCTGCAGAATGGAAGCCATGTGAAAGCACATAAGATTATTCTTGCCACCGGTCATTCGGCTCGGGATATTTTTGAGCTACTTCACAGAAAGGGTATTACCATTGAAGCCAAGCCCTTTGCGCTGGGTGTGCGTGTGGAACATCCGCAGGAATTAATTGACAGCATACAATACAAATGTGACTCTCGTGGCGCTTTTTTACCTCCGGCGCCTTACAGTATTGTTAAGCAGGTGGAAGGCCGCGGGGTGTATTCTTTTTGTATGTGCCCGGGTGGTATAATTGCTCCTTGTGCCACTTCGCCGGGAGAGATTGTGACCAATGGCTGGTCCCCCAGCAAAAGGGATCAGGCTACGGCCAATTCGGGCATCGTGGTGGAAGTGGGATTCAAAGACTTTAAGCCTTTTGGCGAAAGCCCGCTCGCAGCCATGTACTTTCAGCAGCAGGTGGAGCAAAAAGCCTGGCTGGAAGGTGGTAGGACCCAAACAGCACCGGCACAACGTCTGGTGGATTTCAGTTTAGGAAAAGTGTCACAGAATTTACCGGAAACTTCTTATAAGCCCGGGATAACTTCTGTTGAGTTGGGCAATGTCTTGCCG
>JBBDVI010000055.1:0-8437 GCA_040903465.1 Flavobacteriaceae bacterium | reverse complement strand
TATTTACCTGCAACCAGTCATTGCAGTGTTGTTTGCCGTGATCATTGGTGCAGACTTTTTGACCCCGGTGAGGATAGGTGCTGCTGTATTGATTTTTACAGGGGTGTACCTTAGCAGCCGTAAACCAAAAAGATTAGCTTAAATCCTGAGGCTTTTTACCAAATTTTCGCGTGTCTTCTTTGGTTAGCACTCTGAAGTCATCTGTTTTTTCCAGGGTGCTTAAACGCTCTAAAAGCTCTGCCGGCAATGCCGTGAGTTTGCGTTCTTTCATATCAATCCATCCCCCCATGAGTTCACAGGTCGCAAAATTCTTTCCGTGGGAGTCATAAAAGTTATGAAGGAACTCAAAATACATCCCGTCTTCAGACAAGCCTTTTAATTGCAATGAAACGGTTACCGGCTTGCCTAAAAAAACTTCTTTAAAATAAAAGATGTGTTCATAAAAGACCACTGGTCCAATATTGTAGTGCACCATTTCACGCTGTCCCAATCCATTTTCCATTAAAAACCCCATACGCGTGTGGCTCATAAAGTTTATATAAGCACTATTGGCCAGATGCCTGTTGGCATCAATATCACTCCATCTTATATCAAATTCTTTGGTGTACATTGTAGCATATTTTTACAAACTTAAGTAAATTTACTGTGCGCGCATACTATTTTGTGTAAATTCGCATCCTTAAAATGCCCATACTAAAATCAACATACAAACCGCCTCTGCTCTTTCAAAACGGGCATTTCTCTACTATTTACTCAGCCAAAGTGCGGGTGGCGCCAAAAGTAAACCAGACACGCGAGCGCATTTTCCTGCCTGATGATGATTTTATTGACCTTGACTGGAGCTATTCAAAAGCCAAAACAAACCACCTCATCATATTGCTTCACGGCCTTGAAGGAAACGGCCAGCGCACCTATATCAAAGGCTCGGCACATCATATCAACCTAAACAATATGGATGCCGTGGCAGTAAACTACCGCGGGTGCAGCGGTGAACCCAACAGACTCTACCGCTCTTATAATGCCGGCGCTACAGAAGACCTTGAAGCTGTTATTGACCATATCCTTGAAAAAGACAAATATGATTCCATCTCATTAACCGGTTTCAGCCTGGGTGGCAACTTATTGTTGAAGTATCTGGGGGAACGAACAGACGTTCCCAAACAAATAAAAAAAGCTATTGCGGTGTCCACACCTTTGGTTTTAAAAGAATCGCTGGAGGAATTGAACAAGGCCCACAACATAATATACAACACTTCCTTTCTGCTCGATTTAAAGAAAAAGATAAAACAAAAAGCCATCCAGTTTCCTGAACAAACAAGTTCTGAAGAAGTCAATAAAATAAAATCCCTGCTCGACTTTGACAATATCTATACCTCCAAAGCCCACGGCTTTAAGGATGCTTATGACTATTATCACAAAAACAGCAGCCTGCAGTTCTTGCCGGAAGTGAAAATCCCTGTGCTTTTGCTTCAGGCCCAAAACGATAGTTTTTTGTCACCTTCCTGCTTTCCTGTTGACATTGCCCAAAACCACAACAACATTTTTCTTGAAACCCCAAAGTATGGCGGCCATGTTGGCTTTTACAACAAAAACAACATCTACTACAGCGAGAAAAGAACGGTGGAGTTTTTAAAAACCCTTTAACCCATTTTAATTACCTTTGTAAAACATTAAAGCATCACTATGATACAATCCATGACCGGTTTTGGAAAGGCCGTCAAACAACTTCCTTCAAAAAAAATCACGGTAGAGATCAAGTCGCTCAACAGCAAAAGCCTCGATCTCAATGCCCGCATTCCTTCTGCTTATCGCGAAAAAGAACTGTTTTTACGCAATAAAATAGGTGCGGTATTAGAACGTGGAAAAGTTGACTTCAGCCTGTATATCGAGCTCAACGGCGAAGAAACTTCAACCCAGGTCAATGTGCCCATCGTAGAAAACTACATCAAACAGTTAAGCGAAATTGCAACTAGTGACAAAACCGAACTGCTCAAAATTGCCATGCGCATGCCCGATGCCCTCAAAACAGAAAGAGAGGAAATTGACGAAACCGAGTTTCAGGAAATACTGGGAGCCGTTGAGCAGGCACTAAAAGAAATAAATCTATATCGCAGTGATGAAGGTGAAATACTGAAAAAAGACTTTATCGGCCGCATCGAGACCATATCAGCATTGCTGCAAGAGGTCATAAAAATAGACCCAGACCGCATACAGGCCGTGAAAGAACGCTTGCGCAAAGCCGTGAACGAACTCAAAGAACAAGTAGATGAAAACCGCTTTGAACAAGAACTGGTGTATTATGTTGAAAAATATGATATCACCGAAGAGAAAGTGCGCCTTGAAAACCACCTGAGTTACTTTCTTGAGGCCCTCCACTCAGAGGATTCAAACGGGAAGAAACTGGGCTTCATCAGTCAGGAAATAGGCCGTGAAATCAATACAATAGGTTCCAAATCAAACTATGCGCCTATGCAGCAACTCGTGGTTCAGATGAAAGACGAGCTCGAAAAAATCAAGGAACAACTCTTAAACGTTTTGTAATGGAAGGAAAAGGAAAGCTCATTGTGTTTTCAGCTCCTTCAGGTTCGGGAAAGACAACCATCGTGCAACATTTATTGGGCAAGGAAGAACTCAACCTCGAGTTTTCAGTATCGGCCACAAACCGGGAGCCACGGGGTGAGGAAGTGCACGGCACAAATTATTATTTCATCTCGTTCAAGGAGTTCAAACAGCACATCAAAAACGATGATTTTCTGGAGTGGGAAGAGGTCTATCGCGACAACTTTTACGGCACCCTCAAGGCCGAAATCGAACGCATCTGGGCATTGGGCAAGCACGTCATCTTTGACATTGATGTGGTAGGAGGCCTGCGCATAAAGAAAAAATACCCTGATCGCACCCTCGCCGTGTTTGTAAAACCCCCCAGTGTTGATGAACTCAAGCGCCGCCTTAAAAAGAGAAAGACAGAAACCGAAGAGAAAATCAATATGCGCATTGCCAAAGCCTCTATTGAACTGGCCACAGCTCCGCAGTTTGATTATATTATCGAAAACAACGATCTGGACACCGCTTTGGAAGAAGCCTATACGCTTGTGAATGATTTTGTCAATTCTTAATTTGTGATTTTAGACCCTTTTTCGCTTTAAAGCATCAAATAGCATGAAAAAAATAGGTTTGTATTTCGGAAGTTTCAACCCCATACACATCGGGCACCTGGTGATTGCAAACCACATCGCAGAACATAGCAATCTCGATGAAATCTGGCTGGTGGTGACGCCTCATAACCCGTTTAAAAAGAAAAAAACGCTGCTTGATGACCACCACAGGATGGAACTGGTCAACCGGGCCTGCGAAGGTTATGAGAAAATAAAGGGAAGCGATATCGAGTTCAAGCTTCCGCAGCCCAACTATACCATTAATACATTGGTTTATCTAAAAGAAAAATTCCCCGAATATCAATTCTGTTTGTTGATGGGTGAAGACAACCTCAACACTTTTCACAAATGGAAAAACTATGAAGAGATTTTAAAGGAACACCCCATCTATGTCTATCCCAGAAAAGCAGATAACGACCAGGAAAACCAATTCACACACCACCCAGACATCGTTCACATCGATGCCCCTATCATGGAAATATCCTCTACACACATTAGAAAAGCCATCAAAGCCGGAAAAAACGTAAGGCCCCTCCTGCCAACCGAAGTCTGGAACTATATTGATGAAATGAATTTTTACCGAAAATAAAAACCGCCCCTGTAAGAAACAAGAGCGGCTTTCAAACTAAATAACCAACCAAAAAACCTTTACCTATATTCTCAAGAACTGAGAATTATTAGTAGGGTTTCCTGAGTACAATAACGTGAATTCCCTTTTTCAAATTGCATGCAAAATGCTAATCTGTTGTTAAAGTTTGTTAATGACCTAAGCCTGCTGTATCCATTTCTATCAGTAGCCTCATAGTTTTTGAAGGGGAATCATATATTACTTTGTTTCCCTGTTTAAATTCCTTATTTTTGAATGAACCTTTTTTAACTGAAAAAAATGAATGAACATCCGCGATTTGCTGTTGTTGGAGGCGGAAGCTGGGCCACCGCCATTGTAAAAATGCTATGTGAAAACCTTGACCAGGTGGGCTGGTATATGCGCAGTGTCTATGCTATTGAACACATCAAAAAAGAAGACCATAACCCAAACTACCTGAGTTCGGTTGAATTTGACGTTAAAAAATTAAAGCTCAGCAACAATATCAACACCACCATAAAACAAGCAGATGTCATTATTTTTGCCGTCCCCTCTGCATTTTTAACCGCTGAACTCGAGAAGCTAAACGTCTCTTTAAAAAACAAAATCATATTTTCAGCTATAAAAGGTATCGTTCCTGAAAGCGGGCTCATCGTGGGTGAACACTTCAATGAAAAATATGACATCCCGTTTGAAAACATTGGCGTGCTTACCGGCCCCTGCCACGCAGAAGAGGTTGCTCTGGAACGATTGTCTTATTTGACCCTCGCCTGTGCAGATGAGGAAAAGGCCAAAATGGTTGCCCGTTATTTAAGCAGCGATTATATCAAAACCACTACCAGTGATGATGTCATAGGTACTGAATATGCAGCAATGCTAAAAAACATCTATGCCATCGCAGCCGGAATGGCTCATAGCCTGGGTTATGGTGACAACTTTCAGAGCGTCCTGATGAGCAACGCCATCAGGGAAATGAAAAAATTCATCAAAAAGGTCTACAAAATGAAGCGCAACATCAATGACTCTGCCTATCTGGGGGATTTATTGGTAACAGGCTATTCAACCTTCAGCCGCAACAGGATGTTTGGAAATATGATTGGAAAAGGCTACACCGTCAAAAGCGCCCAAATGGAAATGAGCATGGTAGCCGAAGGTTATTATGCCACCAAAAGCGCCTGGCTCATCACCCAGGAGAACAAAGTAAAGACACCCATCATCAATGCCGTGTATGCCATCCTCTACGAAAACAAAAACCCCAAGAAAGTCTTCAAAAAATTAACCGACAAACTCGATTGATTTTCAAGCCCGCGACTCTATTTTTTATAAATCATAGGGGAATTTTGCGTTTTGTTTGGGAGAGGTTTTGTTCGGGTTTTGTTCGGGATTCCTTCGGGATTCTGTTTTAAAAAAGGTACTTTTTCCGAAGAAAGCCCGAACGAGACCCAAAGAGTACCTAAACAATGTTTAACTGACCCTCTTTTGAGGACATAACTTTCCATTTTAAAAGGTGTGGCCTTGGTATGGGGTATGCCCGGGATAAAAGTCGTGATGGCGCCTTTGCAGACAGAGTATGGCTTTTAAAAAAGCGTGTGGGTGAGCCTGTTGGCGCGATGGTTTATGATGCGGTGGCTTTAGTGTGCGGCTACGCCCTCTTCTTCCAATAGGGGGATGGGCTTCAGGTTGCCTTCATTGATGGCGCCGGGTTCAAATACAAAGGTGCGGTCATAGAGTTTTCCTTCCGCAAAGAAGGTGAGCAGGAATTCGTTTTTAAACTGCAGGACTTCTTCAGCAATAAACTCGATTTTTCGGCTTGATTGGGCAGGAATGGTTCCAAGACCGTGACGCAGGGTTGCAGTTTTTCGGTCAGCATCACTTCCTCTGGACACCACAATGGTGGCTTCCATATCCCTCTGGCTGTTGTTGATGAGATAAACGTTCCAGTTTTGGCTCAAAAAATCTTCATCCCATTCTTTAACGGCAACGATATAAATATCTTTGACTTTTGGGATTTCAATGTCTTTGCGCATAGCCTTATTCGCTTTTCTTCTTTTTCCAGGCAAACCAAAGCCCTAATAAGGCTATAAGCATTATTACAAGGAAAATTACCCCTACAAGAAATTCAATAACGGCCATCACAAAGGTAAAATAAGCTACTGCTATTAAACCGATAATCACTAAGATTATTACAATATACTTTGTCATAATGCACTTTTAAATTGTTCTAAAAATCGTATGTCATTTTCATAAAACATTCTTATATCGCCTATTTGATAAAGCAACATTGCAATGCGTTCAATCCCCATTCCAAAAGCAAAACCGGTATAGGTTGCCGGGTCAATGCCACAGTTCTTCAAGACATTGGGGTCAACCATAACACAGCCCATGATTTCCAGCCAGCCGGTGCCTTTTGTGATGCGGTAATCGGTTTCGGTTTCAAGGCCCCAGTAAATATCGACCTCAGCACTGGGTTCTGTAAACGGAAAATAAGACGGCCGAAGGCGTATTTTTGATTTCCCAAACATTTCTGTACAGAAATAGATGAGCGTTTGTTTCAAATCAGCAAACGAGACGTCTTTGTCTATATACAAGCCTTCCACCTGATGAAAGATGCAATGGGAACGGGCTGATATCGCTTCGTTTCTAAAAACCCTTCCCGGGGAAATGGTGCGAATGGGCGGTTTGTTGTTTTCCATATACCGCACCTGTACCGAAGAGGTATGCGTGCGCAACAAAACGTCAGGGTTGGTTTGAATAAAGAAGGTATCCTGCATATCCCTCGCCGGGTGATATTCCGGAAGGTTTAAAGCTGTAAAGTTGTGCCAGTCGTCTTCAATTTCAGGTCCTTCAGAAACGTTAAACCCTATGCGGGAAAACACTTCAATGATTTGGTTTTTTACAATGGATATGGGGTGTCTTCCGCCAATGGTGATGGGATCGCCCGGCCGGGTAAGGTCTCCATACACTCCTTTTTGTACCTCTTTGCTCTCAAGGCTTGATTTGAGTGCATCTACTTTTTCCTGAGCTGCTTGTTTGAGCGTGTTTATGGTTTGCCCAAATTCCTTTTTTTGCTCATTGGGAACATCTTTAAAAGCGGCAAAATAATCATTGAGCACCCCTTTTTTACCAAGGTATTTTATCCTGAAATCTTCTACTTCCTGTAATGAAGCTGCTGTAAAGGTTTCTACTTCAGCGATTGCTTCTTTTATTTTATCCAACATTTGATACGGTATTTGAAGGCTACAAATTTATAAAAATATACCCTTAGTGAGTGGTTATTTGTGACAGATATGGGGTTTTGTTTTTAAAAATCAGGTTATTATTTCCTTTTCGACAAAGTAATTAACGATGGCTTCTTTCATTAAAATGCTTTGTTCACCGGCCTTTAATACGGGTAAATGTTCTTTGACCTTATAGTGTGGCCAGCCTTCTTCATCCTGATAATCAAACTCATAAAAACCATAAGGCTCCAGCAGTCGGCAAATGGCGATGTGCATGAGGTCGAGCTTTTCGTCTTTTTTGAACTTGCGTTGAAACCTGCCCAGCTCCTGCAAACCCACAAGGTAAATCACCGCATCCAGGTCAAGTGTTTCCCCGTCTGCAAACTTATCACTCAGGAGTTTTACGACGGTTTCCCAGCGTTGTTTTAATTCTTCGTCTCTTGCCATAGTGGGTTCCTATTACTTTTTTTTGAAAATGTGGTTTATGTTTGCAAAGATACAAAGCCCGAGTACTACATTTTGTTATATTTACACTAAAATGTTTTAACGATGAATAGTCTGGATATTATTATTGGCCTGTTTCTTCTCTTTGGACTTATACAGGGTTTTAGAAATGGGTTTTTAATTGAGCTCGCTTCCTTGGTTGGTCTTGTTCTGGGGGTGTTTTGTGCGATTCACTTTTCACATTTTGCGTCAGATATCCTTATCAGTTATACTGACTGGGAAGAGCAGACCATTAATTTGGCTGCGTTTGACATTACTTTTATTGTTGTTGTAATATTGGTCTCCATCATAGCCCGTGCCCTCACCAGAATAGCTTCCTTTGCTGCCCTGGGGTTGCTTAACAAATTAGCAGGAGGAATTTTTGGGGTATTGAAAATGGCTTTCTTTGCTAGTGTTATTCTACTCTTTTCAAATTCTTTTGAAAACGAAGTCTCCTTCTTATCTGAAGAAAAAAAGGAAGCATCCATCTTGTACAAGCCTGTTGCATCACTGGCCCCGATGGTGCTTCCTAAGTTGATTAAAGAACTAAATGAATATGTAAATGACGAAGAGCGTTAGAAGTTTAACTGATACACTTCTTCCAGCTGCGAGTCATTACTTACGTTTACATTCAAGTCCTGTACCACCCCTGAACCGATAGCATACACCCAACCGTGCAGGGTCAATTCCTGGCCGTTATTCCAGGCAGTTTGTACAATAGATGTTTTGGCAAGGTCAAAAACCTGCTCCTTGACATTTAATTCTACATATCTGTCAAAGCGTTTGTCTTCATCTTCAATGGCATCAAGTTCTTTCTTGTTGTGCCTGTACACATCTTTGATGTGCCTGATCCAGTTATCAATAATGCCATAAGATTGATTGCCCATAGCGGCTTTCACACCACCACAACCATAATGACCACATACAATCACGTGTTTTACTTTGAGAACACTCACGGCATAGTCAACCACACTCAACATATTCATGTCTGAATG
>JBBDVI010000054.1:0-8448 GCA_040903465.1 Flavobacteriaceae bacterium | reverse complement strand
CCCAAACAATTCACACCTTTATAAAGTCAATACGCTTTCAAACAGTATTACAAAAATCACCACCGGGAAAGGACCTTATCAAAACCCCAAAGTCTCCCCGGATGGCAAGAAGGTTCTTTTCTCACACTATGAGGATAAGTTTGTGGGCTATCAATTATCAAAAATATTCCATATGAACCCTGATGGTTCTCAAATTTCCGAAATCAGCCACACACTTGGTCTGGATATGGATGATTATGAGTGGGCAGCAGACAGTAAGAGTCTTTTTGTAAAATATACCAAACACGGTGAAGGGGTTTTGGCGTCCATGAACCTCACCGGCAAAACCACCAACATAACATCAAACCTTGGGAGTGAAAGCTATGGAAGGCCTTACAGTTCCGGTTCTTTTTCAATAGCCAAAAATGGTAATTATGTATTTACACAAGCAAGCACATCCCGCCCTGCAGAACTCGCCGTGGGAAAATATCCATCTAAGACGAAAGCGAAAAGAATCACTACATTCAATGACAACTTTTTAATCAACAAGAAAATAGGTGAAGTAGAAGAACTCTGGTTTAAATCCTCTTATGATAACAAAGATGTACAGGGCTGGATTATCTATCCGCCCGATTTTGATGCTTCCAAAAAATATCCTTTAATCCTTGAAATCCACGGTGGCCCTTATCTTAGCTATGGACCTCATTTCACCCCGGAGCTTCAGCTAATGGCCACACAGGGCTATGTGGTTTTATATACAAATCCGCGTGGAAGCACCAGTTATGGAGAAGAGTTTGCTGCACATATCAACAACAATTACCCCAGTGAAGATTATGACGATTTGATGAGTGGTATTGATGCCGTGATTGCAAAGGGTTTTATCGACACAGACAAGTTATACATCACCGGTGGTAGTGGCGGTGGCGTGCTTACGAGCTGGAGCATTGGAAAAACAGATCGCTTTGCTGCAGCGGTCGTGAGCAAACCTGTAATCAACTGGTATAGTTTTGCTTTGACCTCAGACGGCGGGTCGATATATTATCAATACTGGTTCAACAAAAAACCTTGGGAAGACCCTGATCAGTATTTGGATCATTCCCCCATCTCACTGGTTGGAAACGTAAATACCCCGGCGATGATTATTTGCGGGGAAAATGATTACAGAACCCCCATGAGCGAATCTGAACAATATTACAATGCGTTGAAGATACAAGGCAAAGAAGCCATGTTGGTACGCATCCCTGAGGCAAGTCACGGCATTACAGCCCGACCTTCAAATATAATCAGGCAAGTTGGCTATATCGTGGGATGGTTTGACAAGCATCAGTAAATTAGTTGCAGAACAACTTTTATATTCCTAAAGGTATTTTTCAAATAGTATTATACTAGAAAAAGAAGAAAGGGCTACCCGTTTGTGTTTCGCCTTTCTTGCCCAATGTGTTAAATTTCCAGCTAAAGCTCACCATAAAATACTGTTGAAGCACGGTGCTTTGGACATCCTGTATGTAATTTTGACTAACAGAACGCCGGGCATTTGTATTTTGGTTTAAAAGGTCATAGGCTTTCACTGTAATGATGCCCCGTTCATTTAATATAGTATATGCGAGTGTGCTGTTCCAGAACCACGAACTTCTTTGAAATCCGGCTGCCACGTTTGGATTGTAATTATAATTTATATCATTGCGCCACTCGAGGTTTTTGGGTAAAAAGGTAGCCGTTTGGAATCTCAGATTATGGCTAATAAATTCTTCTTCCTCAAAAATATCAATATCATATTCATTCTTGTTAAAACTAAGTCTGTAACTCGGTTTTATTTCCATAACGTCCTTCCAGTTATAAGTAAATCCTACGTTGGGTGTTAAACTAATAAACTTGGAGGCAAACTTTTCATCATTGTTGAAGTTTATTGCTTTTGTTAAATTGCCCCATATACCCGCATTGACCTTTAGCGTATGGATTGTATCGAGCTTAATTGATTTGCTGTAATTACCTCCTAAATACCCGTTATAATTCCCGTTAACATTGGTATACGTTGTGGTTCTTTTTAAATTTTCATCAAAAAATATGATGGGTGTTACCTGATTGTTTACGATAGAAAAATTAGAGTAAAAATTCACTCCTGTCCCCTTTTGGAAATCATAGTTGTTGTAGCTTACATAAGCCCTGTGGGTATTGATTGGTTCCAAATCTGGGTTTCCTATGATTGTATTGAGAGGGTCAGAAACATCTTCAAAAGGTTGAAGCTGTTCTAAGGTAGGGGGTGCATTGTTGAGGCTGTAATTAAAATAAACCGACTTTTGAGGTGAAAATCTGTAATTAAAGTTTGTATAGTACTCTATTGCTTCAAACTCTTGCTTGGCACTCAACCCGGGTCGAAGTTTATCAGTGGTTTCCATAACCCTGTTCAAATAGGATCCGCTAACGCTAAAGGTGTAATCTTCTTTTTTTAACGTAAGACCAATTGCGGGGGTACTTCGGTTATTTTTAAAAATAAAATCTGTACTTAATAAAGAATTAAAGGCATCATATTCCTGAGAGTCTTCATTAAAATCAAACGTGCTGCGCAAACTTTTTCGAGAGTCAGCACGATAACTGTACCTCAAATCAATAAAGATTTCTTTTGCCACTATTGGTATATTGTATCTTATTGAACCAAAGAAGCTGCTAAAAGATTGATTTCTATCTGTTAACTGATTTCTGATTTCGTCATTTAAAGGATCTCCCGTAAAAATTGTTTCCGAATTAAGCAAATCATTCCCCTCCTGATCATTCCATTCATTATTTATATTGATAGCCAAAGAAGCACCTCTGTCTCCAAAACGTTTTGTAATATCCAGCGCGTTTTTGAAAACTTTGGAAGTTGAATTGGTCCTGTTATCCAGCGTGCTTTGGTTGGTTATTTCTCCGTTTTCATTAAGGGTGACTTCGTCCCGCATTCGAAAACTTTCTGTGGTTCCGTAACTTATAGAAGGTTTAATATTGATTAAAAAGGTTGAGTCTATTTTTACATCAAACTTCATGTTGGAACTGTGAAGATCGTTATTCTGCCTTGTGGATGCAGTTGAGTTTGTAAAGAAACGCGTGTTTGGAAAGATATTTTCCCTTTCAATCGTCTCATCATCTGCTGAATTTGCCCCGGAATAAAAATAATCTGCCGAGAGGTCCATTTTTTCCCCATAGGCATCAGCAAAGCTTGCACCGGCACTTCTGGAGTTAACGATTCCTTTGCCAAAACCAAAAGCCTTATCGTCTATTTGAAAGCCGCCTGAGGAGTTCATCATTATCGTGCTTCCGCCACCAAACATTTTCTGTATTTCCCCAAAACTAAATCCCGGCGAATTTGTATTGTTTCCGCCGCCAAGGACACTGACTCGCCTGTCACCGTCAAACCGGTTTACGATTCCGGCATATTCAAAACGCTCATCAGTACCACCCCCGGCTGATAAACGGCCAAAAGTACCTTTGTTTTTCTCTTCACTAATGGTTAGATTCACTGTTTTATTTTCCTGATCCCCTTCTTCATCTGTAAAGGCTTCTGCGTCGGTCTTGGTATCCATGACCTGCACTTTTTCAATCATCTCTTTGGTGAGGTTGCGGGTTGCGATAGTTGGGTCATCTCCAAAAAAGGGTTTCCCGTTAACTAAAAGTTTGTTTACAGGCTTTCCGTTTACCGTGATATTTCCTTCAAGATCAACCTCAACGCCGGGTAATTCTTTTAATAAATCTTCTACGGTGGCGCCTGCTCTTGTTTTAAAGGAAGCAGCGTTAAATTCCAGAGTGTCTTTTTTAATGGTAATGGGAGCAACAGAGCGTATGACAATTTCATCCAGCGCATTTGAGTCCAATAGCAATGCAACAGGTGCATTTAGTTTTATTTTTTCGGCATTGATGGCAATAACTTCTTTGTGCGGAGCATAGCCTACATAGGAGACAAACAGACTCAATTCCTCTTCATACGTTCTTCCGGAAAGTATAAAATTTCCGTTTTTATCAGAAATGGTATAGGTGTTTAAAGTGCTGTCTCTTTCCCTCTCCAGGTAGACCGTGGCAGATTCGAGTGGTTCACCGGTGTCGTTGGCAACGATTTGTCCGGTAATTTCAAAGGGTTTTATTTGTGATTGTGCAGTAGCTGTGAGTAGTAAAAACAATAAAAAAAAGCCTATTCTCATAAATTGTATGCTATTAATCTATATCCATTTTTAAATCAAGCTTTAAAATTAGTTTAATTAATCAATAGAAATACAACTGAAAAGAAAAATACGTGGAAATACGTAGTCCACGTCGCACTTTTCCAAAGAAGCTGAATCTATTTCTTCCTAAAATAAATCGTGATGGGCACCCCTGTAAAGTTAAACTTTTCACGGAGCTGGTTTTCTAAAAACCGTTTATAAGGGTCTTTGACATACTGCGGCAAATTACAGAAAAACGCAAAGGTGGGATGTGGTGTGGGCAATTGGGTGCAGTATTTTATTTTTACATATTTCCCCTTATATGCCGGTGGTGGTATTGCCTGAACAATGTTTAACATCACATCATTGAATTTGCTTGTAGGGATGCGCCTGCTTCTATTTTCATAGACTTCAACAGCGGTTTCAATAGCTTTAAAAATTCTTTGTTTGGTTAACACCGAAATAAAAACAATGGGCACATCAGTGAAAGGCTCGCATTGTTCTCTGATCATTTTCTCAAACTCTTTAACTGAATGGGTGTCTTTTTCAACAAGATCCCATTTGTTGACCAAAATGACAATCCCTTTATTGTTGCGCTGTGCCAGCCAGAAAATATTCTGGTCCTGCCCTTCAAACCCGCGTGTGGCATCTATCACTAAAATGGCCACATCACAATGTTCCAAAGCACGCACACTGCGCATCACCGAATAAAACTCCAGGTCTTCTTTTACTTTAGACTTGCGTCTTATCCCTGCTGTATCCACCAAATTGAATTCAAATCCAAAACGGTTATACTTGGTATCAATCGCATCACGGGTTGTTCCTGCTACATCGGTTACAATATATCGTTCTTCACCTATAAGGGCGTTTATAAAGGATGATTTCCCTGCGTTGGGCCTTCCCACAACAGCAAAACGTGGTAATTCAGACTCCTCTTTGTATTCTTTATCGGGCAAAGCCAAAACCAGGTCGTCAAGCAAGTCACCGGTACCGCTACCATTGATACTGGCAATGGTATATATTTTTTCAAAACCCAGCGAATAAAACTCCACGGCATTTTCTGCGCGCTTGGCATTATCGACTTTATTTACTGCTAGAAAAACGGGTTTGCTGGTGCGGTGAAGGAGTTTTGCAACCACTTCGTCCATACCGGTCACGCCGTCTTCCACATCCACCATAAAGATAATGGCATCTGCTTCTTCAATGGCAAGTTCAACCTGTTTGTCAATTTCAGCTTCAAAAACATCGTCACTCCCTCTCACATAGCCTCCGGTATCAATAAGTGAAAACTCTTTGCCGTTCCAGTCACTTTTGCCATAGTTTCTGTCACGCGTCACACCACTTACCGCATCAACAATAGCCTCACGACGTTTGATCATCCGGTTAAAAAAAGTGGATTTCCCTACATTGGGCCTTCCTACAACAGCAACTATATTTGACATGACAGTTTTTTAATTTTTTGCAAAGGTACGTGTTTTGTTGTTAGTTTTACAGCAAGTAACTAATTTAGATGCTTCTATAAAGAACCCTTATGGAAATTGAAAAACAAATTCAACTAAGACCACGATTTGAAAAAGTCGTACGCAAACCGGTACCTGTAATTATCGATACTGCCAAACGTTTAAAGAACAGTTTAAAACCAAAATATACTATCAACACTCTGGATGAACACATCTGGATTTACATCGGGAAAGAAAACAAAAAAGTGTATTCCCCTCACCTGCATCTGGAGCTGGAAGAACTTGAAAACGGTGACACCAAAGTGAAAGGTCTCTATGGACCGGAACCCGGCCTCTGGACCATGTTTATCTTTTTACATTTTGCAGTAGCGGGAATCTTTATCATTTTTACGGTGTTTGCCTATTCAAACATGTCGCTCGGGCAGCCTTCAGGGATACACATTACCATAATGGTGTTAATGATCATAGCTTGGTTCAGTCTTTATTTTACCGCCCGAAACAACCGAAAAAAAGGAATGCCACAAGCGAGGGAACTGGAGAAGGTGATGGAGGAAATGTTCAAGATTTAATGTTTAAAGTTCAAGGTTCAAAGTTTCATCCAAGCACTAATTTTCATTAATAAACCTCTGTGAATCTCCGTGACACCTCTGTGAAAATCTGTGAAATAGTTACAATTACTGATTATTTAAAAAAAAAGGGATTTAGTGCTTGGATTTTTGGTGCTTAAATATACTACCCTCTCACCACTACATACTAAGAATCATATCCAAACCGTCGCAACTGCCTGGCATCACTACGCCAGTTTTTATTGACTTTTACATACAATTCCAGGTGAACTTGCTTCCCAAAAAACTTCTCGAGGTCTTTGCGCGATTCAACCCCCACCCTTTTCAGTGCTTCACCTTTATGGCCTATGACAATTCCTTTTTGGGTGTCACGTTCCACCATAATTACTGCCCGCATTCTGATGATATTTTCTTCTTCAAAAAACTCTTCGGTATCCACCTCAACGCTGTAAGGGATTTCCTTTTTGTAGTGCATCAGGATTTTTTCCCTGATGGTTTCGTTAACGAAAAAGCGTTCGGGTTTATCGGTGAGCTGGTCTTTGGGGTAAAAAGGAGGTGATTCAGGGAGGAGCTCTATGATTTTGTCAAATACTTCTTTTACCTGAAAACCTTCCAGCGCTGATATGGCAAAAATCTCTGCATTGGGCACTTTTTGAGCCCAGAGCTGCACTTGCTCCTCCAGTTGCTCCTGATTGGATTTGTCTATCTTGTTGATTAAAAGCAGTACCGGTATTTTTGAGTGGATGATTTTATTAAAAAAGTCCTCGTCCTTTAATTCCTTTTCGCCAATTTCTACCATATAAATCAGTACATCGGCATCTTCAAAGGCAGATTTCACAAACCCCATCATTGATTCCTGCAGCTGATAGGCAGGCTTGATGATTCCGGGAGTGTCGCTCAGAATCATTTGGAAATCTTCACCATTCACAATACCCAGAATACGATGTCTTGTCGTTTGTGCCTTGCTGGTGATGATGGACAGTTTTTCGCCTACAAAAGCATTCATCAAGGTCGATTTTCCCACATTGGGATTGCCTATAATGTTTACGAAACCGGCTTTGTGTTTTTGCATAACAGGAATTTGAACTGCAAAAGTACGGCTATTTTAGTTTCTTGAGTACTTTTTGTGCTTAAGGATGTTCTTTAGAAATTATAGCATTGGGGTTTCTGTTTTGATATATGTACTTGCTTAAAAGGTTCATTCTCCACATCTTATAAATATCTTAACTTTTTGTTTTAACATTTATTAGCATGAAAGATTTATCTTTAAAGTGCTAACAACCTAAGAATACACTCATGTCAATACTACCCGATACCCTGGAACGCTACCGGAAATTTATTGGTTTTATGCTGAAATACTGGAACAGCAACCTTGTTCAGGACACTGCTGAAAATGCAATGGATGCGGACGATAAAGAATCAGAAGCTACCCGTGAATACGATCAAAGTCCGGAAGACCTGGTCGCCGATTTAAAACAAATGGGGCCCACATATATCAAGCTGGGGCAGTTGCTTTCCACCCGGCCCGATTTGCTGCCCGATGCATACCTCAAAGCACTTGCAACCTTACAAGATGATGTGGAGCCCATCCCTTATGAAGAGGTACATCAAATCATTGAAGAAGAGATTGGTACACGCATTTCAAAAGCTTTTGAATCGCTGGAGGAAACACCGCTGGCAAGTGCCTCTATTGGTCAGGTGCACCGCGCTGTTTTACGCTCGGGAAAGCCGGTGGCCGTAAAAATTCAACGTCCCGGAATCCGTAAAAAGTTTTTGGAAGACCTGGATACCCTCAAAGAATTGACAGACCTTGCAATGAAACACAGCAATACGGCAAGACGCTATGCTTTTGATAATGTGCTGGCAGAATTGCGACACATCCTCCTGCAGGAACTTGATTACAATAGAGAAGCCCAAAACCTCATTACTCTGGGCGAAAACCTGAAAACATTTAAAAACTTGCAAGTACCACAACCGGTTACTGATTACTCGTCATCCAAAGTCCTGACAATGGAATATATAGACGGGAAAAAGATTACTTCCATATCTCCTTTAAAATTTATGGAAGTCGACCTGGAGCCCATCGTTGACGAGCTCGTGGAGGCTTATTTAAAGCAGATTGTCGTTGACGGTTTTGTACACGCAGATCCGCATCCCGGAAACATCCACATGACACGAGACAATAAAATCGCCCTGATAGATTTGGGTATGGTCGCCAAGTTTACCTCCAAAATGCAGGACAAACTCCTTCAACTCCTCATCGCCATTAGCCGG
>JBBDVI010000053.1:0-8508 GCA_040903465.1 Flavobacteriaceae bacterium | reverse complement strand
AGGAATAGTAAACCCTTGGTTAGCAGGTGTTTCTCCAGGTAGGGTTGGAGCTACCCCGGTTTGGAAAATCTCAAAATCTAATTTAGGAACACTTGGTGTTGATGAAGACACCACATCTAAATCAACCTGATAAGAAACTTTGGGTCGGGTCGGATCATTAAAAAATAATATCAACCGTTTACCGTCATCACTCATTCTGGAACTGTGAACAATACGAAAATTATTTGTGTCAAGCAAAGTATTGATGATCACTTGGCCATTTTCTATATATTTATACCAGCCGACGATTTTATCTTTATAATACTTGCCTAGAATATTTACTTTCAATTTTTTTTCCAAGACCATGGTAAAACTGGTGTTGCCATTGGTATATTTCCAAGTTCCCTCAAACTTGTTTAGCTCGTTGTTCAAATCTTTTTTATAATAAATACCACTAGGCGAATCAAAGACAGAAGTATTTAAAGGAACAATAGTTTGTGCTTTACAACTTATTGTAAAAATAAGTAATAAAATAAAAAATATTGGTTTCATTTTTATCTATGGTTGTTTTATAAGTTGCATTTGTTTTGGGATAGTGATGCCTTGGTTAGCTGGGGTTTCTCCTGGTAAGGTTGGAGCTACCCCAGTTTGGAATATCTTAAAATCTAATTTTGGAATACTTGGTGTTGATGAGGACACCACATCTAAACGGACTTGATAGGAAACTTTGGGCCTTGTGGGATCTTCAAAATGTACTATTAAACGTTTACCGTCATCACTCAAATTAGAACCATAAATAATATAAAAATCATTGGTATTCAATAAGGTGTTGATAATTACCTGGCCATTTTCTATATATTTGTACCACCCGACGATTTTATCATTATAATAATCATCCATATCTACCTTGATTTTTTTCTCCAAAACCATGGTAAAACTGGTGTTGCCGTTGGCATATTGCCAGGTTCCCTCAAACTTGTTTAACTCGTTGTTCAAATCTTTATAATAGGCATTCTCTGGCGCATCAAGAGGCGAAGTTTTTAGAGGAACAATGGTCTGTGCTTTACAGCTTATTGTAAAAATAATGGATAAGAATAATAGTATATTTATATTTTTCATAATAATAAGGTTTTTAATTGCAGGGGTTAGGTTGTGTTTCATCATTTTCGTCTAAGGTCAGTTCATTCCAACCACTTAAATCGGTATTGGCTTTGTATAGACCAACACCGTAGTTATCTTTTAAGGTATTGATGCTTATTTTTTCAATGGCATCGGCATGTTGCATCAAATCTTGATCTTTTGGATAATCTTCATAAAAATCATTTTTAATATTATCAAATTCACTGGTATGTAATTTATTGCCTTCTGCCGCAAATTTTGTATAATTTTTAATGCCCATGGCATATACCCCGGCAGGGCTTACAACTATCACACTTAGGTCTTTTACTTCTTTGTTTTTGTGTTTTCGCCATAGGTACATCGCACTTAGTGTTCTTAAATCTTCGATGGTAAATAGAGGAACCATTCTATTACCAATAAAATGAGAATGGATAATTACAATGGAGTTACCTTGATCATCAATCCGTACATTAACCCCTGTACTATTACTATTGCCATTTATTGAAGTTATATCTAAATTTGTGCCATTTCCATCTTTAATATGAGAACCTTTTTCATGATCTAAATTAAAGACTGTAGGATCATCTAAATCTTCAATAATATCTTTTATATCTTGATTAGTGAGTAAATCAGTTAGGTTTTCGCAAGGGTCTTCTACTTCTTCCTCTTCTTCAGGGTCTTGAGGGTTTAAAGGAGGCGTCAGAATAAAAACAGGGTTTCCGTTTTCGTCAAAATGGGGTTGGTCATCAGGGTCAAAAATCACGGTACTACCACCAGATCCACTGCTACCGGGATAACCATTTAGAGGATCGGTGGTAATGGGTAATGGCTCTGTGGGTTGGCCCGTGCCACCACCGCCTCCCTGGCAAGGCTCCAAAACCCATCCATACACACCCGGGGTAGCCTGTTGGCCCGGGTCACAATCACAAAACTGTCCGTAAGAATGCTCTCCTCCACACGTACAAGGCTCTGCCGGTTCTATTTCTTGATAACTATAGCACATATCAACGAAAGTGCCATCGCTGATTCCATAGACAATAGACTCGTAGCGGTTTTCTGTAGTTAAAATGGTTAGGTCTGTAGCATCAAAAAATCCACTTTCTTCGTTAAAGCTATATGCCGCCATAAAGGCATAATAGATGTCATTAAGGTTGTAGTTTAAAACCAAGTTCTTAAATTTGTTTTCTTGCCATAGACTGTTATTTACCACGCCAAGGGTGTAAGTGTGGTATTCACTTTCTGGGTTTTGTATAAGATAGATCTGCGTGGTGTCTATCTCTACCCCAAGGGTCTCGTCATAGACCCCTTTGGCCATGAAACCTTCCTGTGGGTTGTGAAAGACAGATTGCAGTGCTTGTTGGTAAGCGGAGGTGCGCTTTTTAAAATCGGCATAAGGAATTTTGGTCATGGTTCTTTCTCCTATACTATGGTTTTCTACATTTTCTTCAAAAAAATCATCTTTTTGGCAGGCAACCGGTAGCAGCAATATAACAAGAACACAGGCAAATTTTTTAAGCCAATCGAGCTTGTTTGGCTTTATAATTGCGGGGGGGGGGATTCGTAGAATGTTGATTTTCCATAAATAAAGTGTGTTGGTCATTAAGTATTTGCTAAAGCTATGTTAAAAATATGGACCGTGCAAATAAACGTTTAAAACTTAACTTTATTGTTAAATATACATTTTTGAGTTTCGTAGTTATTAAAATTTGGCGGTTTAAAGAATCATTAATACAAGAGGGTTTAATGGATAAACTATTCGATTTAATCTTGTCATTTATAGAATCTAAAGGGCTTTTGTTAAAGAAAGGCACTTATGTAGATACCAGCATTATTGAACCTACGACAAAACCACTGAGCAAAGAACGTAGGGAGGAATTAGAAAAAGTCCCATCAAATAAGATAGATTCTAATGCTGATTCCACTCAAAAACGGGGTAAGAAGTATTTTGGATATAAAAGGACACATAGGAACAGACATAGATAGTAAAATATTCGCAAGCGTAGTTTCACATCGGCACGCCCGCACGATTCCACTTAGACAGACAGCTTGCTTAGCGGCGATGAACAGGCGGTCTTTGGAGGTAGTGCCTATGGCAATAAAGCGGACAAACGGAAAGCTCACAAAAAAGGCGTGTATTATGGAATGTTGGATGAGGCCACTAGAAACAAAAAACTATCTGCCTCCCAGAAAAAGCGGGACACTAAAAAATCTAAAACACCCAATCAGGTAGAAAACCTTTTGCTTATATCAAAGAAAAGTTGGGGTATAAAAAAGCTGTTAAAAAAAATATAGGTCGAAACGCCTTGCGATTTGATTTTAATTGTATGCTTTACAATATTTTCAGGGCAGATTATCTGCTCTCAAAAACATAATGATGGGGAACGTGCAACCAATGAGCACTAAAAACAGTGAAAACAAACAAAAATGAGCAAGAAATAGAGTAATTTAAACCCTAAATCAAACAAAAACTCCTAAAACAAGGAATGTGCCAAATAATCAAGGCTTATTCAAAGGGTTCTTTAATTAATTAACTAGGGCAAAACTAAATTTATTTTTCATTTAACATGGCAATTTTAAGATTTAATATGCAGGAAATATTTAGGATGATTTTTGATTACTATCTTTGTAAAAAAAACAATAGTGAAGTTTTTACTCTACATATTTTCTTTTTGCTTTTCACTAACTGTTTCATCACAGGATTTTGAATCCCGTTTCTATACCATAGATGATAACAGTTTACCGCCTTTGCTTCAGTTGGACCAAAGCAATTTTGTAAAGCGTTTTGACAAAGTTTCCTTCACTCCCACCTTGGGTATTTCTTCAGGTAATTACTGGAAACCCGTGAGTATGATTGATGCTTTAAACCAACAGGAAGCATACCTCAACAGAAAAAATGAAGAAAACCAACCTTCCATTACAGCTGAGAGTCTTGGTTTTCAAAAAGCTATAAAAAAAGACAGTAAAATACAGGTGGAAATCAATGACCCTTATTTTGCAAGGAGAAACCGTGTTCACAACAGTGTGTACCGTGATGCTTCCCTGCCTTTCTTTTACAATCCATTTTATCAGCGTGGTGTCCCGGGCACTGATTTTTAGTCCTGCTTACTCCAAAGTCCTTTTAATCTCTTTCTTGTATTTTTCAAAAGTAGCCAGATTGTTATGGTTCCCATCGGGTATTGTAATAAATTGTTTCTTATTTGATGGGGTTTCCTTAAAGAGCTTTTCAGCGGAAGAATATGGAACTACATTGTCTTTTGTTCCGTGAAAAAAATAGATATCACAATTCACCTCTTTTATAAACTCATGAGTTTTGAATTCATATTTTATTAAGTACCCCACAGGAACGATCGGGAAACGTTTTTTTGCTACTGAAATCAGGCTGTAAAAAGGGGTCTCCAGTATTAGTTTTCCGGGATTGTTGTTTGCTGCCACATAGGTCGCAAAAGTAGAACCCAAAGAGCGTCCATAAACGGTAATATCACTTTCGTTATAACGTTCTGTCAAATAACCGTAAAACAACTGTGCGTCACTATAAAGCAATTCCTCACTCAAGGTCCCTGTGCTTTTTCCGTAAGAACGATAATCCATTACCAATACATCCAGATTGAATTCTGTAAAACGAGAAGTGATCTCACCCCATCGGGAAAGGTCACCGGCATTGCCATGAAAATACAACAAAACCCCTTTTGGGTTTTCTGTTTTAAAATGGATTGCATTCAACAGAGCACCGTCTGCGGCTGTGAGATTTATTTCTTCAAAGGGTTTCTTAAATGTATACGTGTAGTCAGGCTCGAGTTTTGAAGGTAAAAAAATGAGGTTTTCCTGAAAAAAAGTGAGTGCAGCTATAAGCATAAGGTAAAGAATCAATAGTATGGATACAATTCTTTTTATCATACTGTTTTTTTCTTAATTCCGTATGGAACCTGAGAAATACTGCCTTCCAAGTTTATTTTTTGCTTTACGGAGTGGATGATTTTACTAAGCATTTCATGATAAGATTCAAAATTGTTAAGGTTTTTATGTCCTCCTCCAATTACGGCATAGAGGCGTATTCTTCGGGTTTAATTGTGAAAGCAATACTACTTTAAAAGTAATTAATTTGTCTTGGGTTTCGTGGATGATATGTATGGAGCAGTTAAGACAGGCCTTTGGCTTTTTAAAAAAAAGGAGCCAATCATGTTGACCCCAAAATATATATTACGAAGTAAAAAAATCTATTTATGATGCATAAAGGCTTGTTTTGCCAGCAATTCCTCATCACTTTCAACGTGGTCATCATCTGGAACACAACAATCTACAGGACATACAGCCGCGCACTGGGGTTCATCGTGAAAACCCTTGCACTCTGTACACTTATCAGGAACAATATAGTAAATCTCATCACTTACTGGAGTTTGGACCGCATTTGCGTCTACTTCCTTGCCATCAGGCAATACTACATTGCCTTCAAGATCAGTGCCATCTGCATAACGCCATTCATCAGCTCCTTCATAAATTGCAGTATTGGGACACTCCGGTTCACAAGCTCCACAATTTATACACTCATCTGTAATAATTATAGCCATAGCAAGTTGTTTTTCTTTTGTAAATTTGTACAAAAATAACGCCAAAACAATTCATAACCAAATTGCTTTATGACATTAACAGAACGTAAAGATGCCTTTGTTTCATTAGGAAAATTTCTTGGGCAATTTGTTGAAAAAAAACCTGTAAAATCAGATGACGTACCTTTAAATGATTTGTTTTTTGACGGTATGTGCCACCAAATCAAATTATCTGAAGAACACAATGCCTGGTTTACTCAAGAAAACATTCGGTTTGCTCTAAAAAGCTGGTCAACAGCACTCACGGAAGAAAACCTGGATATCTGGTTAAGCCGGTATGATATCATAGAAACCCAACCCAAAAAAGTCGCCATTATCATGGCCGGAAACATTCCCCTAGTGGGTTTTCACGATTTCCTTTCGGTTTTGATAACAGGACATGAAGTACTTGTGAAGCAGTCTTCAAAAGATAAGCAACTCCTTCCCTACCTGGCAAAATATCTTGAATATACAGAGCCCCGGTTTAAAGGAAAAACAACCTTTACCGAAGAAAAACTCGAAGGGTTTGACGCCATCATTGCTACCGGAAGCGATAACACGGCCCGTTATTTTGAATATTATTTTAAAAATAAACCCCACATCATAAGGCACAACAGGAACTCTGTTGCTGTACTTACAGGAAATGAAACACAAGAACAACTTGTGGCATTATCCCATGATATTTTCAGGTATTACGGACTCGGTTGCCGAAATGTGTCAAAGCTCTTTGTCCCTGAAGAATATGAATTTGATGCTTTTTTTAATGCGATCTACTCTTGGCACCATCTAGTTGACAAACACAAGTATGCCAACAATTATGACTACAACAAAGCCGTTTATCTCATGAGTGAGTTCAACATTCGGGACAACGGTTTTTTTATGCTCAAAGAAGACGCTTCATATTCTTCCCCTATTGCGACTACTTTTTATGAAGTTTACAGTGATAAAACAAAACTGGAAAACAAATTAAATAAAGATGCTGCAAGAATTCAGTGTGTTGTAGCATCGGGCTTTACAGAAAATGAGGTTCCTTTCGGCGAAAGCCAAAACCCACAGTTATGGGACTATGCAGATAATGTTGATGTTGTTAGCTTCTTGTTGAAAATATAATTCTGAAATAAGTATAGTTTGCCTAATAGTCAGTAATTTAGTGAACTCATTAATCCATTGAATTTTAAACCCTTTTCAATTCATGAAAATACACAACTTTAGTGCCGGCCCCAGTATTTTAAAACCTTCTGTAATTCAAAAAGCCTCAGAAGCAATTGTAAATTTTAATAACTCCGGCTTATCCTTATTGGAAATATCCCACAGAAGTAAAGATTTTGTCGCTGTCATGGAAAAGGCGCGGGAGCTTTCACTGGAATTGTTAGGCCTCAAAGAGCAGGGATATCAAGCCCTTTTCCTTCAAGGAGGCGCCAGTATGCAATTTGTGATGGTGGCAAGCAACCTTTTGGAAAAAAAAGCAGCCTACCTCAACACAGGTACCTGGTCAAACAACGCTATTAAGGAAGCAAAAGTCTTTGGCGAAGTGATTGAAGTGGCATCATCCAAAGACAAAAACTACAATTATATTCCAAAGGACTACAGCATTCCCGTTGATGCTGATTATTTTCATTGCACCAGCAACAATACCATTTTTGGAACGCAGATAAAAGACTTCCCGAAAACAAACATTCCGATGGTTTGTGATATGAGCAGTGATATTTTTTCACGAGCTATTGATTATTCAAAATTTGATCTGATTTATGCCGGCGCACAAAAAAACCTTGGCCCGGCTGGTACAACGCTTGTCATTATTAAAGAATCCCTATTAGGAAAAGTGACACGACAAATCCCCAATATCTTAAACTATCAATCACACATCGACAAAGAAGGTATGTACAACACCCCTTCTGTATATGCCGTATATGTTTCTATGCTTACCCTCGAATGGCTCAAAGAAATGGGTGGCATAAGTGCCATTGAAAAGGAAAATAATAAAAAGGCAAACCTGCTTTACAGCGAAATAGGCCGAAATCCACTATTCAAAGCCTATGTTGAAAATGCAGAAGACAGGTCATTTATGAACCCTACGTTTAATTTATCAGATGAAAACCACAAGGAAACATTTGATGCGCTTTTAAAAACTGCAGGAATAAGCGGTCTTAACGGCCACCGCTCTGTAGGTGGATACCGCGCTTCGATGTACAATGCCTTGCCGTTTGAAAGTGTGCAAGTGCTTGTTGACGTGATGCAGGAACTGGAAAAGAAAAGCTAATAAGAAAGTGAAATTTTAAAAAGAATACCCAAAAATATGAAAGTACTAGCAAATGATGGAATATCACAAAGCGGCATTGACGCACTTGAAAATGCCGGTTTTGAAGTAATAACCACCAAAGTGGCACAGGAGCAACTTTCCAATTATATCAATGAAAAAAATATTGATGTGGTTCTTGTACGCAGTGCCACAACAGTAAGAAAAGAAGTCATTGATGCCTGCCCGTCCTTAAAAATAATTGGCCGTGGCGGTGTGGGTATGGACAATATAGATGTGGCCTATGCACGTGAAAATGGCTTGAAGGTCATCAACACCCCTGCAGCCTCTTCAGCTTCAGTAGCTGAGCTTGTTTTTGCACATTTGTTCAACGGTGTGCGCTTTTTATATGATTCAAACCGAAACATGCCCCTTGAAGGCGACAGCAATTTCAATGGCTTAAAAAAAGCCTATGCCAAAGGTGTGGAACTAAGGGGAAAAACCCTCGGGATTATTGGTATTGGGCGTATTGGTCAGGAAGTTGCCAAAATTGCGCTGGGCTGCGGTATGCGTGTGTTGGTTTTTGATAAA
>JBBDVI010000052.1:0-8542 GCA_040903465.1 Flavobacteriaceae bacterium | reverse complement strand
AAAAGACGTTCTCCTTGTTTATTGATATAGAACCATTCTTTGTCTTTTTCCACTACAGCTATGCCATCATTAAATTCTTTGACCCTGTCAAACTTGGGTTCAATAGCCCATTCACCACGGGTGTTGATAAAACCCCACTGCTTGTTTTTTTCCACGGCTGCCAATCCTTCACTAAAGGAGCTTGCCTTTCTGAACTGGGGCTTAATAACAACTTCACCTGATTTATTAATGTAACCCGCATTTTTCTTTTCCACGATCATAGCCAGCTCCTGTGCTGAAAGGAACTGAAAACACAAAACGAATAATAAGAGTACTTTTTTCATAATGATTGGTTTTACTGGTTTATGAATCTTTCATGATATGTTCTTTTACTTTCTGAACAAAAGGGTACAGGGCTTCATCCTTTTCAAAAACAGGAATAATTTCCCTGATTTCTTCATACATCGTTCTTGTGACTGATGATACTTGATCTTTATAATCCAAAGCGTCTATCGCCTGAACGATGGTAATCAACTCAATGCTCAACACCTCAAAGGCGTTTTCAATCACCTTTGCCGTCATCACGGCTGCATTTGTCCCCATACTCACAATATCCTGGTTGTCGTTGTTGTTTGGGATGCTGTGAACATACATCGGGTTTGAAAGGGTTTGATTTTCTGCAGTGGTTGAAGTTGCCGTGAACTGAACACCCTGCATCCCGAAATTAAAGCCCAAAACGCCCAGGTTAACAAAAGGAGGTAAAATCTCGTTCAATTTATTATTCATTAAATAATTTAATTGACGTTCAGCCAACATCGTGAGTTTTGTAATTACGATTTTTAATTTATCCATTTCCAGGGCAACATAATCACCGTGGAAATTCCCCCCATGGTACACATGTCCATTCTTAACATCCACTATGGGATTGTCATTTGCAGAGTTTATTTCGTTTTCGAGAACACTTTCAGCATTTTCTATAGTTTCCAACACAGGCCCTAAAATCTGAGGAACACATCGTAACGAGTAATACTCCTGAACTTTTTCTTTAAAAATATCTTCATTATTGATTCCGCTATAGAGATGGTCTTCTCTTTTTCTGACCAGTTTGCTGTCTGACAGATACATCCTCATACGGGAGGCAACTTCCTGCTGTCCGTTATGTTTTTTAACACTGTTTAAACCCTCAGACAAATGGTCATCATAGGCTTTTACGATTTCGTTAATGGCGCAAGAGGCTTTAAGCATCCAGTCCAGTAATCGTTGAGCGCGGTAGACATTGACAATTCCAATACCCGTCATAACAGAAGTCCCGTTCATCAAGGCCAGTCCTTCACGAATTTCAACCTGAATGGGTTCAAGGTTTTCCTGCTTAAAGACTTCTTTTGTGTCATGGAGCTCCCCTTTATAAAAAACTTCTCCTTCACCAATGAGCACCAATGCCAGATGTGCCAGTTGAACCAGGTCACCACTGGCCCCCACACCGCCGTGTTCAAAAATCAAAGGGGTAATATCGCGGTTTATCAATTCTTTCATCAAATGAATCACCGAAGGGTGAACCCCGGAACAACCTAGTGAAAGCGTATGCAATCTTGCTAAAATTGAAGATTTCACAAATACATCAGACAACGGCCTTCCGATTCCTGAAGCATGGCTTCTTATAAGATTGTATTGAAGTTGTATAGTATCTTCATCCTTAATTCGGTATTGTGCCATAGGCCCAAAGCCTGTATTGACACCATAAATAACTTTGTTTTTTGAAAAATCTTTTAGAAATTGAAAACTCTCTTCCACCTCAGAAATGATTTCATCACTCAATTCAAGTTTTTTATTGTGAAAGACAATCTCGTTAAACGCTTTTAAATCTAATTCTTTGTATATTTTGGTCATTGAATAAAAATCAATTTATATAATGTGATAATTTGAAGTGTATATCAAATTAATATTTATAATTTTATATTGCAAATGTAAGTTTTTTAAAAGCAAATTATAAATATATGTTAAATGAATCTGTAGATGTCCTTATTATTGGCGCAGGCCCTTCGGGTTGTGTTTCTGCCTCTTATCTTCACCAGCAGGGAATAAAAGTTAAAGTGGTTGAAAAAACCACCTTCCCAAGGATTGTTGTGGGAGAAAGTTTAATTCCCCGGGTGATGGACCATTTTGAAGAAGCAGGCCTTTTGCCCGCGCTGAATGCCATGAATTTTGAAAAGAAATTTGGCGCCCGCTTTATAAGGGGTGAAGAGGTTTGTCACTTTGATTTTAGCAAAAAGTTTTCTGATGGCTGGAACTGGACCTGGCAGGTTCCCAGGGCCGATTTTGACTACGTAATGTCACAGGAGGTGATTAAAAAAGGAGTGGATCTTGAATTTAACAGCGAAGTGACTGCGGTTGATTTTCAGGGCTCAAGTTCTACTACAACAGTTAAAGATTCAGGGGGAAACCTCAAAACAATACAAGCAAAATTCATCATTGACTCCAGTGGGTTTGGTAGAGTGTTGCCACGTTTGCTGGATTTGGATGCACCGTCGGGCCTTGATCCTCATTCGTCAATTTTTGCCCATGTTGATGATGTGAACCGTCCGGAGGGCGAAGAAGGAACCCTCATCTCATTTGATATTTTAGAAACCGAAGTCTGGCTTTGGGTCATCCCGTTTTCAAACGGAAAAACAAGTGTTGGAGTTGTAGCACCTACTGATTATATCAATCAACTTTCTGCATCAAACGATAACACAGAGGCGCTTCAAAACGCCATTTCAAAATCTGACTATTACAAAAAACGCTTTGGTGACTTACCCTTTTTATTTCCACCCATAAAGCTGGAGAACTATTCCCGTTCCGTAAAAAAAATGTATGGTGATGGCTTTGCGTTAACCGGAAACAGTTCAGAGTTTCTAGACCCGGTATTCTCTTCGGGGGTGGCTTTTGCGACTGAGTCGGGAATGCTTGCCGCAAAACTGATTAAAAAACAACTTGAAGGGCAGCCTGTCAACTGGGAGGTTGAATATTCTGATTATATGAAAAAAGGGGTCAATGTTTTTAAAACCTATGTCAAGGAGTGGTACACCGGAAACCTTCAAACCTTATTCTTCCATCAACCGGAAAACCCCGATGTAAAACGAAAGATTTGTTCTGTTCTGGCAGGTTATGTATGGGATAAAGAAAATCCTTTTGTAACCAAACACGAAAATATTGTCAAAAACATGGCCTATCTGATCAATATGGAGGCAAAAGAAAAATCAAAAGTTTAAAGGCATTTTTTGACATAATAAACTGTCTTCAAAATTTTCACAAATAAAAACTTTGACAAACTTTTGTGAGAAGCTTGAAGAATGGTTTTTTTTAATTATTTTTGACCCCTCAATCGGGGATGTAGCTCAGCTGGCTAGAGTGCTTGACTGGCAGTCAAGAGGTCGTGGGTTCGAGTCCCATCTTCTCCACCATAGTAACCACAAGCCGTTTTGCTTGTGGTTTCTTATTTAAAGCTTTGTGGTTTTGAAAAATGAACTCTCCTTCAAAAACATCCACCGTCTTGCCGTCCCGGCTTTAATCGCGGGTATTGCAGAGCCCATACTTTCTGCGACAGATGCCGCCGTGGTGGGAAATATTGCCGGTACCGGTACTGAGGCACTCGCTGCCGTGGGGATTGTGGGTTCTTTTCTTTCTGCTTTAATCTGGATTCTGGGGCAAACACGCAGTGCTATTTCAGCTATTATATCACAATACCTGGGAGCAGGCAAACTGGATGAGGTACAAAATCTTCCGGCGCAAGCCATTTATCTTAACGTGCTTTTGAGCATTTTTATCCTGCTGAGCACCATCTTTTTTGTGGAAGGCATCTTTAAACTCTACAATGCCTCAGGCTTAATCTTGGAATACAGCGTCGATTATTATAACATCAGGGTATGGGGGTTCCCTTTGACACTGTTTACTTTTGCCATTTTTGGAATCTTTAGAGGACTGCAAAACACGTTTTGGCCCATGACCGTGGCCTTGATTGGTGCCACAGTAAACATAGGTCTTGACTTTGCACTGGTATATGGTATAGAAGGCTGGATTGAACCGATGCACTTAAAAGGAGCCGCCTGGGCCAGTTTGATTGCACAGGGATTGATGGCGTTGCTTTCGTTTTTGCTATTGTTGTGGAAAACTGATATCAGCCTGAAATTAAAGTTTCCCTTGCACCCTGAGCTATACCGCCTTGCCGGGATGGCCCTGAATTTGTTTTTACGTTCCATCGCGCTGAATACCGCTATCTATTTTGCCAATGCTTTTGCTACAGATTACGGAACTGCCTTTATCGCTGCACAAACCATTGCTCTAAACCTCTGGCTCTTCTCTGCCTTCTTTATCGACGGCTATGCCTCTTCCGGGAATATCCTTGCGGGCAAACTGCTGGGCGCACGGGATTACAAACAGTTGTGGGAACTTTCCAAAAAAGTCCTGGTCTACGGGCTTATGGTCGCTGTACTTTTAATGCTTACGGGCTGGATGCTATATGAACCCCTGGGAGCCATATTTACCAAAGATGAAGCCGTGCTCATGCGTTTTAAAGAAATCTTCTTTATCGTGATACTACTGCAACCCCTCAATGCAATAGCCTTTATCTTTGATGGTATTTTTAAGGGTATGGGCGAAATGAAATACCTGCGCAATGTCCTGCTTGCCGCGACCTTCCTTGGGTTTATCCCGGTAATCTTTATAACGGATTATTTTGGGCTTCAGTTGTATGGTGTGTGGATAGCCTTTTCGGTTTGGGCAATCATAAGGGGCGGTACACTCGTGTACCAATTCCGGAAAATGATACTTCCAAAACTCGCTACAGTTTAGCGCGTTTTCAACCAGCCGGTAATGCTCATCCTTTTTTGCTCAACAGGTTTTACCTCGTGTTCCAGAATCTGGCTTTCAAAGATTACCATTCTGCCCGGAAAAGGATAAATGGTTTTCTTAACTTCTTTTCCGTTGTCATTCAGGTATAAAACCAATTCGCCGCCATACTCCGGTTGCCAATCCTCCTCATTGAGGTAACACACCATCGATAGCTTCCTGCGGTCGTCATTCTGAAAAGTGTCGAGATGTCTTTTGTAAAAAGTGCCTTTAGGATAAAGAGCATAATGGAATTCCTTAAAGAGAATTCCCATAAAACAGGTTTTGTTCAGATAGGAAACCATATCGTTAATCCTGTTGAAAAATGCCTTTTCAGCAGAATTGGCTTCACTTTCATTCAACCACAAAATAAAATCACCACGCACAGATTTCTCAATGATTTCGTTTACCCGGTTTCCGATGGCGGCTTTTTTAAAAGCATCTTCTTCATATTTTTCCAACAACGAGTTGCGCAAGGCGATCACTTCTTCAGCCGTAAAAAAGCCTTCCACAATGCTGTATTGCTGCTCCATCAGGTCTGTAATCACAGCCTCATACATCGGGTTTTCAACAAACTCAAGTTGTTCAAATATTTCCTGCATAGTTGCAATAAGGTATTAAAAAAAAGCCCGCAAATATAGTTCAGAAAATCAAGGGTTTGACAACTTCTCAAAAAGAATCATTTTACCGTATCTTTGTAGCAGAAACCTGAAGTATGAGCACAATTAGAATCACCAAGCAATTCAATTTTGAAACCGGTCACGCGCTATATGGCTATGACGGCAAGTGCCGCAATGTGCACGGGCACAGTTATAAACTTTCGGTAACAGTTATTGGAAGCCCCATTACCGATTCAAACCAGGTGAAGTATGGTATGGTGATTGACTTCAGTGATTTGAAGAAAATCGTAAAAGAGGAAATCGTTGATGTGTTTGACCACGCAACCGTTTTTAACAAAAACACACCCCACGTTGAACTTGCCAAAGAACTTTCAGAAAGGGACCACCATGTGATTTTGGTAGATTATCAACCCACCAGCGAAAATATGGTCATCGATTTTTCCAAGAAAATCAAGGCCCGCCTTCCCCAAAACATCCAACTCCACTCCCTGAAACTTCAGGAAACCGAAAGCAGTTTTGCAGAATGGTATGCTTCAGACAATGAATAATCAAAAACTTCATTCATTTCTTTATCTTTACAGTATATAAAACTTCTGAATGGATATTCCTCAAGGCAAAAAAATCTATTTCTCCAGTGACAATCATTTGGGCGCACCCACTGCTTCAGAGAGCCTCCCCAGGGAGCGCATCTTTGTGCGCTGGCTGGATACGGTAAAAGAAGATGCTGCTGCTATTTTCCTGCTGGGTGATTTGTTTGACTTCTGGTTTGAATACAAACATGTCGTCCCCAAAGGCTTTGTACGCGTACTGGGAAAACTTGCAGAAATAAGGGACAGCGGTATCCCCATCTACTTTTTTGTGGGCAATCACGACCTGTGGATGAACGACTATTTTGAAAAAGAACTCAACATACCGGTTTACCATCAACCACGCGAATTTACATTAGGCAACAAACGCTTCCTCATTGGACACGGTGACGGTCTGGGCCCGGGCGACAAAGGCTACAAACGCATGAAAAAAGTGTTTACCAGTCCCTTTTTTCAATGGCTCTTTCGATGGATGCACCCCGATATTGGTGTCGCTGTCGCGAAACACCTTTCCGTAAAAAACAAACTCATCTCCGGCGATGAAGACAAAGAGTTTCTGGGCGAGGAAAAGGAATGGCTGGCACAGTATGCCAAGCGCAAACTGGAAACCCAACATTATGAATACTTTATCTTTGGGCACCGACACTTCCCCATGGAAATCAAAGTGGGAGCAAACAGCACTTATTTCAACTTAGGTGACTGGATTACACATTTTACCTATGGGGTGTTTGATGGGGAAAGGTTTGAGTTGAAGGAGTTTGAGTAAAATATTACTTGCCGGGATTTTTTGGACTTGAAAGCTTCAATCCAATACGCAAATTATGGTCATAGTCTTTTATACCACCAGGATGGTAATTGTTAATAAAGTAGTTCAAGGGTTTAAAAGTAGCCTCCTCGCGAAAAATGTTTTTTATATAAGTTGTAGCTGTATATGACTTACTTGCCTTCTCTGTTAAAGAGGTTCTGATATACTGGCGGGTACCGTCATCAGACTTTATTAGATTGTCATTATCATCATAGAAACCCAAAAATTCAATTCCAAAAGATACCCCTTTTTCACTAAGTTTTATAAAAAGGTCGGAAAGATCCAGTTTAATTTCATCTTTATCCTGAGCGTGTATTTCAATAGGATTACTACTATAAGTTTGTTTGGAGGGCATATTGTTTTCAACTTCATAAATATTTATCCTCACAAAAGCTTTTGTCCCTTCTAAATAATCTTGCTTGGTCGATTTATTCCTTTTGTTAAAAGGTATAGTAACCTCATCCACAAAGAAATCAAGTATTTCCTTATTGGGATGCAAAACTATTACATTTTCCCAAGCCATAGCTAGAATATAACTTTTAAACTTTCTGCTACTCCTTAAAGGTTTTAATTGTATGGAGTTTTCCCCTTTTATATTGATAACAATCTCATTAAGAAGTGTTGCTTCCGGTTTCATAAAAAGGGTGTCTTGTATGTCAACCGTATTTACTTTTAAGGTTTTATAACCAAGATGGTGCAATTCCAGACTTTTGGATTTTGAAAGGTCTGTTCTAAAAATTCCTTTTTCATTGGTATACAGTCCGGTCTCATCGAGTTTTACGGTTACAAAAGGGATTGGGGTTCTATTCTCTGCATCTGCTACTATAATATCTTGTGCTTTACCTATGCTCATTAAAAATACGAAAATCAGCAGTGTGATATTTTTTTTCATTTGCTTTTTTAGTTATAGATAGAAAAATAGCATAAAAAATATAGCTGCCCCAATAAAAAAGGGGCAGCTATTAAAATCTTCTATTTAAAAGTTTCCTTCAATTCTTGGTCGTGTGCCAGGTAAATTGTCTACAGCAAAGGTATCACAACTTTCGGTAATCTCTTGCCAAACAATATGATAGCAACATGTCCTATTATATTGCCCGCTTCCAGGACTCACCTCATAGCTAGGCCCACAACTCCACCCCCAAAATCTACGTTCCTCTGATTGGGGTGGGTCGTTTTCTATATAATCTATTAAATCAATATTCATAAAGTTTGTCGAGCTACCTAAAAGAAAATCTTCATTATCAATAAAATCAAATAAATGAATTTTATTCTCAGTTCTCTTGTAATGGGCAAAATATAGTAATGTCCCTTGGTCCCTCTCAATCACTACATAACCATCTACATTACTACTTCCTTCGAGAATTACTTCTGTAAGTACCACATTATTTGACCAATCATCTGATGTTTCTGCATAGGCCGCCAAATTACTCAAATCAAGGTTTGCATCAAAATAAAAAGATAGATATGCCAATGCTTCATCGTAAGCATAGTCTGTAAGACTCTTATCTATACTTTCTTCATTAATAAGGTTTTCATCTTTAATTTCTGCTTCATTTTCATTGGAGCATCCAACAATTAAAATAAAAATCAATGCACTTAAAATTGGCTTTAATCTGTTCATAATTTTAATTTTTTAGTTAGTTAATTAATTATTGTTCTTTTGCAAAAGTTTAACAAACATACCCCCC
>JBBDVI010000051.1:0-8594 GCA_040903465.1 Flavobacteriaceae bacterium | reverse complement strand
TCCGGGGTGCGTGTACCCTGGGTATAGTCTAAGCCCACATTGAACCTCCCATCCTGATCGGCAAATATTTCATTTACCAATCCTGAAAAACGTTCAACCAAGGTGGATGTTCCCTGGTCTGATGTAAACCTGTCACCTGAAAAGGAACCGGTGGTAATCAAATATAAAACCTGTAATTCACGCTGCTGGCGATCATCCAGCTTAAAATCAAGTTCAGATTTTACAATAGAACTTGCAGTTGGAAAATCAATACTGTATTCAAAATCAGGGGAAATTAACTCACCTCTTAACTCAATACCCACATCCACTGGAATTTTCCTGTTTATGGAAGGATTATCCAGTAATAATGATGGGTTTGCTGTTGTTTCGTAAACAGCTACTATATCCAGCCTTGCTTGCTCCGGTTGTCCATCCCAGCTAATGTTTCCTCCACGCACCACATCAAATTCTTTTTGAACCAGTCCGGCATATCTAAAGTCATAAGTAGCCTCATACACCTGAAAGTCACCCCACATATTAAATCGGCCCAAGGTGTTGATTTCAATATAAAGTATACCTTCTCCCCTGCCTTTTAAAGTGGAGTTGTTTTCTATATCAACCACAACTTCAACTTCGGCTTCACGGGTTATTTCAAGATCAAATTCAAGTGTTAATCCTTTCAATTCTTCTCTTACAAAATTTTCGCCTGAAATACGTGCAGCTTTCTCTTCTGGCGATAAAAAATAAATAAAAGAATCATCACCAATCGATTCTGTATCACTGATGGGGATTTTAAAGGAGGTTCCACGGGCTGTTGCTGCATCTACTTTAATCAACAACTCATCTAGTGGTCCACCAATAGACGCAATACCGCTGATAAAAGCAGTGCCGTAATAGAGTGCTTCTTCATCGACTTCGGTATCAAGTACTAAAAACCTGTTAGTATCAATATCAAGGTTCATGGACCAGTTTCCAAAATTAGTATGTTCGAAATATCCTTCTAAAGCAGCACTCGTGTTATACTTAGTATCAGTAACAGATGTATTTAAAATAGTAAATCTGTTTTTGGAAAGTGCAATATTGGTGTTTTCCCTGAGGTCAAAATCGATGTTCAAATAAGGTATTTTCATGCCGGAATTATCTAAATTTAACCTTCCGGAAATATCAGGGGATTTATAGTCTCCCACAATTTTAGCCTGACCCGAAGCAAAACCGCGGATATCTGTTATGACATCCCCACCAAAAGGGCTAACTGCCCCCAGGTTAAAATCCTCTAACCCAACATCAAGGTCAATGACAGAATTCATGTCATTCACTTCAATCGTACCTATGGCGGTAAGGGATTGTACATCTTGATTGGTTAATGTGGTATTAATCTCATAGCGGGATAAATCCTCATTTCCGGATGCTGTAAGAACCAAATCACCCAGTGTGATGTCATTCACTACAAGATTATCAATAGTAACATTTGAGCTGGGATAATAGAGCTTTTCCTTTTGTATAAAATTAAAAGTTCCATTTACGTTACCGTAAAGATCCAGGCTATCAATCTCTGGGGTTATTTTTCCTATATCCACATTTTGAAACTGCAACTTGATGTCTTTATAGCTTGAATCACTAAGCTTACCCGCCATTTGAATAATCTCATTTTGATGGCTTATTATCAGGGAGTCGATGATAATATCTTTAAAATTATTGTCAAAAACAATTTTATTCAGTGTGTCATTCTCCTCATTTACAAACCATTTGTTTTCTTTAAAGGTGATGTCTGAACGTTTCATGCCAACAACAGACTTACCGTTTTCATTAATGGTATGGTACAAAGAAAGGTTGAACAAATCATCACTAGATTTCCCACCCTTAAACTCTGACCGTACAAACAATGTGTCTTTCATGGTCACATTTATGAGGCTGATATCTGAGAAATTGTAAAAACCGGCATCAACAGAGTCAATTTCAACATAAGTATTGAAAAGGGGATTGTTGTTGTCAACCTGAAGGTTAATTTTTTCAATATAGTTATCATAAGCTGTGATTTCAGGTGATCTGAAATTTAGTTTAAATTCAGATTCATCAGAAGCCACTGAACCTCTTATAGTGGTGTTATTCCCAATTTTAATATCGGGAATAATAACTTCCACAATCTTGTTGAAGATTTCAAAATTGAAATTGACATATTGGTTTTCAGTGGTCCTGTTGGGTACATAGTTTGTATAAATACTTGCAACTGAGTTTTGAAACAAACTGGGAATATCTGCCAATTTGTATCTTCCGGTCATTTTACCGTTCACTACATCAGGTGAAATCACCTGTATGGTTCTGATATCTTCCTCAAAAGTTGATAAAACAAGAATGTCATCAAAATAATAATCATCAATCAAATTTTGATAGGTACTTTCTGAAATGCGGATAACCCCTTGAACATCATCAACGGTTGTTCCGCGCATATCCATTCCAATGTTCCCGGTAAAAATTGATATACTGTCACGTTTGAAAAGATTGGTTTTATATAAATCTGCATACTCAATTTGTGCATTGAAATCATAAATATTTTGCTCATCACTTACATCAATGAGACCCTCAAAATTCATTATAAGGTTGGGGTCATCAATACTTAAGCTCCCATTAAAAAGGGGGTCTTGAAGTTCTCCGCTTACTTCAACATTACTGTAAGTATAACCGTTATAATGCAAACTGTTTATGGTACCTGAAAGCGCTGTATTGATTGTTTTTTGTGAAAATCCACTTCCGTCAAAACGCAATCTAGCTGTGGTTCTTCCAAGGGTTGAGGTACCGGTAAGTTTTCCTATATCAAAATTATTTAAATCAACTGTTCCTTTGTATGTGGCAACGTTTACATTGTTTATATTCCCCATTCTAAGGTCTGCTCTAATACTTCCCAAAGCTGTTTGAATATTACCTATGGTTTGCAAATTTGTTCCTGAAATGCTGGTTGTTCCCGTAAATGAAAAATCACGCATGGATTGCATCTCTTTAGGTAAAATATCTCCTAGTACCTTAGGCATAAACCGCCTTAAATCATAATAGTTTGAGGTTATGGTGTGACTGTTTGCCTGGATATTGTAATCATCTCCTCCTTTAAGCAAATCTTTGAATGTGAAGTCACCGGTAATACGGGTGTTTTGATTTTGCAGGTCTAAATTTTGCAATTCAAAATCATTCAGTGTGCCTGTAAACTGGGTCGAAAACTCCAGTTGTTGATCGGCACCAAATTCGTTATAAAAAACATTCAATTCATTTGTGGCAATATCGGCCTGCCTGAAATCAACATCAAAAACAACATTGTTTTCAAAATCTGAAAAACCGTTTTCATCAAATGTCAGTAACACATCTGCATCAATAAAGCTCACATCGGTGGTCAAATTCATGCCATCCAGTTTTATATATTCTTGTGTATATGCAAAGTCTGCTGAAAGGTCTTCAACATACAATTGATTATTAAAGTTAAACTCCATGGACTGAATATCTGCAAAAACATCAGTATCGTCTATGTCAAATGCTCCGGTGTTTAAGTTTACGTTATTAAAAACAATTCCTTCAGAACCCTCAATATTTTCATCAGTAATTTTAATGGTTGCCTGGGTGAGGTTTAATGAATTTGAAGAAAGCAAAAAGGGTGGCGAATCTTCCCGGGGTGTTTCTGGAGCAAATTTTTTGGAAAAAATACTGAGATTGTCTTTCGACTCACCTTTATAAGTCTTAATGTATAAACGCGTGTCATATAAATTTAAATCCCCAAAATTCAGATTGGTATTAATCAGGTTTCTGAAATTTAAAATCGTGGTAGTAACATCTTTTGAGTAGATGAGGGTGTCCTGATGATGGTCTGCTATAAATACATTTCTAAGGGTTACTTCCCCTTTCCAGTTCAAGCCAAGCTTGTCAATGTTAATATCGGTATCATAGGTTTCATTGATGTTTTTGGTAACTTTCTGAGCTACCCATGTCTGAACGGCAGGAAAGTGCAAAGCGACAATTATGGCAATCAAAATCAGCAATAATGCTAACAGAAAACGAAACAGTATTTTTTTGAATTTTTTGATAGCGGTTATTGTTTTAACTTTGCGTCTTAATCGCCCATAAAAGTAACAATTTTTATGCCCAAATAAAATGGAACAATCAATATATATTTTAGGTATAGAATCCTCCTGTGACGACACTGCAGCAGCCGTTATACACAACGGTAAGGTGCTGTCCAATGTTGTTGCTACGCAGAAAATTCACGAGGAGTATGGCGGCGTGGTGCCGGAACTGGCTTCCAGGGCACATCAGCAAAACATTGTTCCTGTGATTGATCTCGCAATAAAAAAAGCTGGAATTGATAAAAAAGACCTGAATGCAATTGCTTTTACCAGAGGTCCCGGCTTGATGGGCTCACTTCTGGTGGGTGCTTCCTTTGCAAAATCATTGTCATTAGGCCTCGGTATTCCATTAATTGAAGTTAATCATATGCAGGCACATATTCTGGCACACTTTATTGAAGCTGAAGGTCAAACCACTCCAAGTTTTCCGTTTATCGCAATGACTATAAGCGGCGGACATACACAAATTGTTAAAGTGACAGATTATTTTGAAATGGAAATCATTGGCCAAACCATCGACGATGCCGTGGGTGAAGCTTTTGACAAATCAGCCAAAATACTGGGGCTCCCCTATCCCGGTGGACCACTGGTTGACAAACTGGCTCAAAAAGGAAACCCAAAAGCCTACAAATTTACAAAACCAAAAGTAGGGGATCTTGATTTTAGCTTCAGCGGACTCAAAACAGCGGTTTTGTATTTCGTACAAAATGAAGTGAAGAAAAACCCGAAATTTATTGAAGAAAATATTGAAGATGTTTGTGCATCCATTCAATATACCATTGTTGATTATCTGATGGATAAACTCAAAAATGCTGTAAAAGCCACCGGAATCAAAGAAATCGCCATTGGTGGTGGGGTGTCAGCAAATAGCGGAATCAGAAAAGCTTTGCAGGAGGCCGAAGGAAAATACGGGTGGAAAACACACATTCCAAAATTTGAGTTTTGCACAGACAATGCCGCAATGATTGCCATCGTTGGTGAACTCAAATACAAACAAAAAATGTTTTCAGAAATATCAGTTTCTTCAAAAGCCCGAATGGAGTTTTAATACAAAGACCTTTACATATGCAATTATTCTATCATCCTCAAGCAAAACAAACCAATCAACAACTTGTTTTTGATAAAGAAGAAAGCAGGCATATTATTAAAGTGTTGCGTAAGAATACAGGTGATATATTAAACATTACCAATGGTATAGGAGTTTTTTTTACTTCTGAAATCGAGATAGCAAATCATAATAAATGTGTTGTAAAATTAATTGATGAAACCCCTCAGCAACCACTGCCTTATAAGCTTCACCTGGCTGTGGCACCTACCAAACTCAACGACCGCTATGAATGGTTTTTGGAAAAAGCAACTGAAATAGGCATCACAGAAATCACCCCTATCTTTTGCAATCACAGCGAGCGGACCAAAATTAAACCTGAACGCTATGAGAAAATCCTGCAAAGCGCCATGAAACAATCACTCAAGGCATTTCTGCCCCGGCTTAACAAGGCTGTCACCTTTTCAGAGTTTGTTACATTACAGTCTCAAAAAACCGCAAAAAAGTATATTGCACACTGCGTTGAGAGCAAAAAGAATTCCTTAAAGGATGTTTTGCAGCCCAAAGAGGAAGTACTTATATTAATCGGTCCCGAGGGTGATTTCGCTTTAAGCGAAATAGAACTTGCACTGAAAAACAACTTTATCCCGGTAAGCCTTGGAGAAAGCAGATTAAGAACGGAAACTGCCGCAATTGTAGCCTGTCACAGCGTGGCATTTGTGAATGAATAAAAAACTATACCCTTCCTGCAATGCGATCTTTAGCCAATTGAAGAATGATATGAAACTGATCTTCCTCATTGGTAAACGTGTTATCAATTTCAATAGCATCTTTTGCTTTGATCAAAGGAGAATCCTCTCTTGTAGTATCAATGTGATCCCGTTCAACAACATTTTGAAAAACAGACTCAAGGGAAATATCCTCACCCCTGTTTTTATATTCCAGATACCGACGTTTTGCACGCTCTTCTGCATCGGCTGTTAAGAATATTTTGAGTTCGGCATCCGGAAAAACAACAGTTCCAATATCCCTGCCATCCATCACAACACCTTTGCCTTTGCCCAGTTCTTGCTGTAATTCAACTAGCTTTTTACGCACCTCTGAGACTTCGGCTACTTTGCTTACAAATTGTGAAACTTCCAGCGAACGTATTTCACGTTCAACATCAATTTCGTTCAGGTAAATATGGGCTTTACCACTTTCAGCATTATGCTTAAAGCCAAGCTTAATTCCACTCAAAAGTTCTATCAATTTCTTTTGTTCAAAAGTATCTTCGCTAAAAAGTCCTTCTCTGATTGCAAACAGGGTGATTGCCCTGTACATAGCGCCACTGTCAACATAGAGATAATCCAGATATGAAGCAAGCTGTCGTGCAACCGTGCTTTTACCTGTTGATGAATGTCCGTCTATGGCAATGGTAATTTTTCTCATATGCTTTCTACTCTTGGTTCTTATGATGTTTACTAAGTATTATTGAAGGTTTAGGTTTAATCCAAAAAAACTGGCTGATGCTGCAGCACTGTATTTGGAATATGAATAACTGAGTCGCAATTTATTCAATTTAATACCAAAACCGGCACTCAAACCTGCAAAAGCGCGTTGATCAATAATACGCAATTCTTCTGCTCGGCGCACATTATAGCCCAACCTGAGGTTAAAAAAACTTTCGGGAAAGAGCTCCACCCCCAGAATAACCCTGCGGTATATATTATCGAAAAAACCTATGTTTTCTTTAATTACATTGCCTTCAAGATCAACTTCCTCTCTTCCGGGATTTGAAAAGGCAATGTTCCAGGTTTGAAGGTTTTCAAGTGTTACATGCCATCGCAGCGGGACATTCTGAAGGGTTTGTGAAATTCCGAAATCAACTTCAAGAGGGAGTTTTTCATAAACTTCGTCATATGGTGTGATTTGAGTACCTATATTTCTTGCCACAGCTGCAATATGTAAATCCCAGGGCTCATAAATATACATCAATCCTATATCAACGGCAGCTCCCAATGAACTGTATTGTTCCAGCTTAGAGGAAATCAATTTCACATTGACACCCACATGAAAATCAGACCAAGGGATGTTTCTGGCATAACCGAATGAAAGCGCCACTTCACCACCTCCAAAACTTCCTGTAGATTCACCTGTTTCATCATAGCCATCAAATTTTCCGTAATTAATATATGTCGCCCCAACATGAAAAATCTGAGTCCTGCGATCCCATAAATAAGCATACGCAGCAGTTCCATAGTTTACATCAGCAAAGTAATTTGTATAATTTACTGAAAGTTGATTGTCCATCTCAGGATTGATCGATGCCGGGTTGTAGAGACCCTGTGCAGGGTCATAATCATAATTTGTGATGGCCTTGCCACCCAATGCGGCTTGACGCGGAGAATTTACCAGATTTAAAAACTGGTATGTTGCCCTACCTCCTATTTGAGAAAAACTCAACGCAGTAAAAAACAAGAAAAGTGCTACAACCAACTTTTTTTGCATAAGGTTTTTGGGTTTACATCCTCAAATATGGAAGAATAAGCATACCTCCATAACGAGTGCAAGTATAATTTATTTTTTAGACTTAAAACAAAAAGGAAAGTGATAAATCACCTTCCTTTTTATATAGCTTGCTGAAATTAGAAAATATTATAATTTTTTGGGGTTTTTTACTTTTTCTTTAGTCAATGCGATTTCTAATACTTCATTCATATCTTTTACATAGTGAAAGGTTAAGCCTTTTAAATATTCATCTTTAATTTCATCGATATCACGTTTGTTCTCTTCACACAAAAGAATTTCTTTGATGCGTGCCCGCTTTGCAGCAAGTATTTTCTCTTTGATACCGCCCACGGGAAGCACCTTGCCTCGTAAGGTAATTTCACCTGTCATAGCAAGGCTTCGTTTTACTTTTCGCTGTGTGAACAAGGAAACAAGCGATGTTAACATCGTAATACCTGCGCTGGGCCCGTCTTTTGGCGTTGCCCCTTCAGGAACGTGAATATGGACATTATATTTTTCAAATACATCGGGATCCAGATCAAGTGCCTTGGCATTTGATTTGATAAATTCCATTGCGATGGTTGCTGATTCTTTCATCACCTTGCCAAGGTTTCCGGTAATCGAAAGGTTTCCTTTTCCTTTGGACAATATGGACTCAATAAATAAAATATCGCCACCCACTTTTGTCCACGCCAGGCCGGTCACAACACCTGCAACATCATTGCTCTCATATTTGTCACGCTCCAGTTTAGGTGAACCCAAAACCTTCACCACATCTTCATTGGTTACTTTGATATTGTATTTTTCTTCCATGGCAATATTCATCGCGGCGTGACGCACCATTTTGGCAATTTGCTTTTCAAGACCCCTTACACCGGACTCACGTGTGTATCCTTCTACTATTTTTTCCAGTTGGGGTTTTGCGATTTTTATGTGAGAAGTGTCCAGACCGTGTTCTTTTAGTTGTTTGGGCATCA
>JBBDVI010000050.1:0-8607 GCA_040903465.1 Flavobacteriaceae bacterium | reverse complement strand
AGAGAGAGAGAGAGAGAGAGAGAGAGAGAGTTGATATAGTTTCATGAGATAAAATTTTAAATGTTAAATTTAGTTAAATATACTAAAACATTTTAAATATCAAAGAAAACATCAATATAAACGGCTCCAAATAAAGAAAATAAGCTCTAGCGTAAATACATGTTTACATTAAAAGTGGAACCCAAAAGAACCGGTCACACCAAAGGGCCTTGCATCAGGATTGTCAAAATAATTACCCCTGAAGTTAAAATCCAGACGGAATATTTTAAAGATGTTCCCCACACCAAAACTGTATTCATAATAGATATCCTCAGGTGCCTGATAGACCACACTGGAGGCGTTTAAAGCCTTGTTTTTCTCTGAAATCTCCCCATATACAGCCCTGAAGCTGACAATTTCACGCAAATTTAATTTTCTTAAAAACCCGATGCGGGAAAAAAACCTGCCGCCAAAATTGTGTTCAATATGAACCGAAGCATAGGTATCACTTACAAATTCATAAAAATCCAGCTGTGAAAAGGTGTTGTAAATACTAAAAAGGGTTTGGTTACCGGGAATAGGGCTAAGCAACCCCAGAGGCACTTCACCAAATGTTTTTCCAGCTTCTACGGTAGAATACATCCTGCCAAAACCTCCTATGTTCCAGGGCTGTGTGTACAACGCCTGAACTTTCTGGTATTCAAAATCACCTTCGAGTATATCTTTAAGTCCATAAGAATATCCTAAGAAAAATTGCGGAAATTTACCGCTGTTGATAATCGTGCGCTCCACTCCAAAACCCGATGTGGTTCGTCCCGGGGTAAAATTCAGGCTTAGTTCAATTTCAGGTTGCTTAATTTCAGACTGTATGTCTCCATTTTCATCAAAATAATCCAGACTGAAGGTTTCCGTAGCCGATTTTAAAGTCCTGTATGAAGCCGTGGTCCTGACAATTAGATTTTTTGTAGGTTCCAGTTCCAACCCAAAGGTTGACAGGTTGATATTGGTCAAACGGTCATTGGCACCCACAGATATCAACGACGAAGAAGCCAGGTTTCGACCCAATACATCGTTTGAAGTTGTGAGACTTGCTCCTGTTTGCTCTACATCCCTCCTGTTTCCACCAAAAACAATCAGCCTGCTCTTCCTGTCCAGAAGCCATTTCCCGGAAATGCCATATTTAAATTTATCATCTTTCAGTCCGTAAGCGAGAAAGCCTTCAAGACGCCAGGGATCATTTCTTCCAAAATAGGTTCGGCCGCCCATCCTGATGCGCAAACCTTCTGCTTCATTATACCCGAAAATAGAAAACACCGGACCAATGTCAAAGTTTGGTATCTCATAATATCCCGAGGAAAGAACACTTCCTATATTGTATATGGTTTTAAATCTTTTAACCGTCTGAAGGGTATCAAGCATTTCATATACTTGTCGCTCATCTTTGTTGAGTTCCTCCATACGGCGCTCTGACCAGAAGTCATCAGGCCTGTTGTAAACTTCATATACATAAGGATCCACCTGATCTTGATAAAGGGACCTGTCCCTTTCCTCATCAAACACGTGATTATCATAAAGTGTAGTGCGCTTTCCATACATTCCACGGGCTTCCTCCTTTTTGGAAAAACTGAAATCTGACATGAAATAATCACGCTTGAGGAGAAAGATTGAATCGTTTAACACGTCAAACTCCTGTTCTATGTAAATGTCTTTTACCCAGTTGATATTGGCACTTTTATTTGCCTGAAGATTGATTTCCTTTACTGCCCAGGTGGTATCGTTCACCCAAAAATCACCCTTAAAGGTTAGCTCACCCTTGCGCCTGGGATAATACACAATGTTATAACACCATTTGTTATCCCTGTAAGCACTGTCGAGCAGGACATAATTATAGACATCAATCCCTGTGGTTGACAACGGACTCGTAAAGGCTTTATCAAAAAACTTCAGGTAGTTGTCATACACATCATATTCTGCATAGAGATCTTTCACAAATTCAATGATGGTCTGGTTGTTGTCAAACCCCGAATTTTTATTGCCTTCGAGAATTTCTTTTTCGAGGTTCATTAAATTGTCCCCATATACTTTATATATAGCCTCGTTGATAAAAATGGGGAGATAGGTCTTTCCGGTGACGCTGGAGGTATCTGTAAAATCAAAAACAAATTCCATTCCTTTGAACAGGCGGCTCTTGATTAAGGAACTGTCAATGGTATTCAGGTCAAATTCCAGCTTTTCATATTTGTCATAGCGGTACTGATCAAATTTCTTAACCCCGTTTTCCCTTCGGTTTTCCCAAATTTTGCGGAGAATATCAATAGCAGGATTGTTTTTCTTGGAGGTTTTTCCGCTCAGCAAAACCACTTCATCGAGTGCAGCCGCTTCTTCTTCAATTACTACCACCATATCATAAGTAGTCCTGGCTTCAAGGGCAACCTCTGTAGTTTGATAACCAATAAATGAAAAAACAGCTGTCTTATGTGTCGTGGGTGATTCCAGATAAAAACGCCCGTTTTCATCGGTAATGGTACCCTCGTTGGAGTTTTTAAAAATAACATTGGCGAATGGGACCGGTTGCTTAAAATTATCAACCACCCTGCCGCTTATCTTTGTTTGGGAATAAGATAGTGTAATAAAGAATAAAGCAAAAAAAAGTAAAATGTATCGTGTCAAATTAATGTTTTTTTATTCCTATTTCGATTTCGGCAATAACCTCCACATAAAAGGTTTTCACTTACTTCGGCTCAACTCGTTACCCTGAACCTGATGCTCGTAAACAAAAACTTCGCCGGTAAAAGTGGCGAAGTTAGTATAAAATCCGGTAGATTAATTACTTATATAACACCTTTTTAACAGCTTTTACAACATCGTCGCTGTTGGGCAACCACTCTTTTAGCAAGTTGGGTGAATAAGGCGCCGGTGTATCGGCAGTGTTGATTTTGATAATGGGAGCATCCAGATAATCAAAGGCTTTTTCCTGCACCTGATAGGTAATTTCTGTGGAAATATTCCCAAACGGCCATGATTCTTCAAGGATCACCAGACGGTTTGTCTTTTTTACGGACTCAATGATGGTTTTGTGATCCATCGGGCGGATGGTGCGCAGGTCGATAATCTCACAACTGATATTTTCCTTCTCCAACTCTTCGGCAGCCTTGTAGGCTTCCTTGATGATTTTCCCAAAGGAAACTATAGTTACATCCTTGCCTTCTCTTTTGATCTCTGCAACCCCAATGGGGATGATGTATTCGCCTTCAGGCACTTCGCCCTTATCGCCATACATTTGCTCGCTTTCCATAAAAATAACCGGGTCATTGTCCCTGATGGCTGCTTTTAAAAGCCCTTTGGCATCTTTTGGATTGGAAGGCACAATCACTTTTAAACCGGGGCAATTGGCATACCAGCTCTCAAAAGCCTGTGAGTGGGTCGCAGCCAGCTGGCCTGCAGAAGCTGTCGGGCCCCTGAACACGATGGGAATATTAAACTGTCCGCCGCTCATCTGACGCATTTTAGCGGCATTGTTAATGATCTGATCAATACCTACTAGAGAAAAGTTAAACGTCATAAATTCAACAATGGGACGGTTGCCGTTCATAGCTGAACCTATGGCAATGCCCGAAAATCCAAGTTCAGATATAGGGGTGTCAATCACGCGCTTGGCGCCAAATTCATCCAGCATCCCTTTCGAAGCTTTATAAGCCCCGTTGTACTCTGCAACCTCCTCACCCATTAAGTAAATGGTCTCGTCGCGACGCATTTCTTCACTCATCGCTTCTGCTATGGCTTCTCTAAATTGAATTGTTTTCATATGCTATGTCTACCGGGTAGAAACTTTTGATTAAAACTTAATTTCTTTATGGAGAGCAAAAATAGCATTATTTCCACTTTATGTACGACAAATTCACAACTTTTAACGGAAATTTATTATGCGTGCATAGTATAAAATTAAAAATAGATTAGTACCTTCGCAACACAAATCTGATGTCTGTCAGAAAGTATTTAGAAATCCAATTTAAATAGCTACAAAATGAAAATATTAGTCTGTATCAGCCACGTTCCGGACACGACTTCAAAAATTAATTTCACAGATAACGACACCAAATTTGACACAAACGGTGTTCAGTTTGTCATCAATCCCAACGACGAATTCGGCCTTACAAGGGCTATGTGGTTCAAGGAAAAACAAGGTGCCACCGTGCACGTGGTTAATGTGGGGGGACCTGAAACGGAACCCACATTAAGAAAAGCACTGGCCATTGGCGCTGATGAAGCCATCAGGGTCAACACCGCTCCCATTGACGGTTTTTTTGTTGCCAAACAACTAGCAAACGTTATGAAAGACGGCGGTTATGATCTGGTCATTGCCGGCAGGGAATCGATTGACTACAACGGCGGGATGGTTCCCGGTATGATTGCTTCGATCACCGGAGCCAACTTTGTAAACACCTGCATCAGTCTTGAAGTGGACGGCAGCAATGCCAAAGCCATCCGTGAAATAGACGGCGGTAAAGAAACCTTGAGCACTACCCTTCCACTCGTGATTGGCGGTCAGAAAGGCCTTGTGGAAGAAAGCGACCTGCGCATCCCCAATATGCGGGGCATTATGCAGGCGCGCCAAAAACCCTTAAAGGTTGTGGAAGCCGTTTCAGCAGAAAATGCAACCGAAACCAAAAGCTACGAGAAACCTGCACCAAAAGGCAATGTAAAAATGATTGACCCTGAAAATGTGGAAGAACTCGTGAACCTGCTCCACAACGAAGCCAAAGTGATTTAATACCAAACAAACCGGATACAAGTCAACGCACTTGTGAAATAAAAAATATAATTATGTCAGTTTTAGTATATACAGAATCAGATCAAGGAAAGTTTAAGAAAATCGCTCTTGAAGCCACCTCATATGCCAAAGGCGTGGCCGATATGCTGGGCACGACCGTGACCGCAATTTCCATCAATGGAGGCGATGCAACAGAACTGGGCACCCACGGTGCTTCAAAAGTACTGGAAGTTTCAGACAGCAAACTGGACTCCTTCAATGCAAAAGCTTATGCTGATGCCATCAAACAGGCCGCAGAAAAAGAAAATGCAGACGTTGTCATTCTAAGCTCCAGTGCCAATAGCAAATTTTTAGCGCCACTTTTGGCCGTGAATATGGAAGCAGCCTATGCCCCCAATGTGGTGGAGCTTCCGGAAAGCACTTCGCCTTTTGTCACAAAATCAAATGTGTTTACAAACAAAGCTTTCGCGAAAGCGGAATTAAAAGCTGGTAAAAAAATCATAGGCCTTTCCAAAAACGCCTACGGTCTGAAAGAAAATGAAACTTCAGCTGCAACCGAAGCTTTTTCACCTTCGCTGAACAATGCCGATTTTTCAGTAAAAGTAGAATCGGTTGATAAAGTCACCGGAAAAGCCACCATCGCAGATGCTGAAATTGTAGTTTCCGGTGGACGCGGACTCAAAGGTCCTGAAAACTGGGGCATGATAGAAGACCTTGCCGATGTGCTGGGTGCTGCGACTGCCTGTTCCAAACCGGTAAGCGATATGGGCTGGAGACCGCACAGCGAACATGTGGGGCAAACAGGAAAACCCGTAGCTTCAAACCTGTATATTGCCGTGGGGATTTCAGGGGCCATTCAACACCTTGCAGGCATCAATGCCTCTAAAGTAAAAGTGGTTATCAACAACGATCCCGAAGCGCCGTTTTTCAAAGCCGCTGATTATGGGATAGTTGGCGACGCATTTGAAGTCGTTCCAAAACTCACCGAAAAATTAAAAGAATTTAAAGCCAATAACGCATAATTTTTTATAAATTGTGCCTCTTTAAAGGGCTGTTTAAGTAAGGTGTAGCCCTGTTTAAACAGCCTTGATTTTTTTCGTCTATGAGTTTAGTAAGACTTAACATTAAAGGAATTTCATACAGCCAGACCCAAAACGGCGCTTACGCCCTTATTTTGAGTGAAGTTGACGGTGAACGAAAACTGCCCATTGTCATTGGCGCTTTTGAAGCACAATCCATTGCCATCGCTTTGGAAAAAGAAATCAAACCCCCCAGGCCGCTCACCCATGATTTATTTAAAAACTTTGCAGACCGCTTTGAAATAGCGGTCAAGCAAGTCATCATCCACAAACTGGTTGATGGGGTGTTCTTTTCAAGCATTATCTGCGAAAGGGACAAAATAGAAGAAATAATCGATGCCCGCACCAGTGACGCCATTGCTTTGGCGTTAAGATTTGACGCTCCCATTTTTACCTATAAAAATATTCTTGAAAAAGCCGGTATCTTTCTCAAGGCTACACCCAAGAAAAAAGATTCCAAAGAAGAGGAACAAGCCATTCTGGAACAACTTATGACAGATGATACCGAATCCAAAAAGAAAACCTCAAAAAGTTACGCCAATTACTCCCTTAAGGAATTGAATGATATGCTCGATAAAGCTGTTGACAATGAGGATTATGAGAAGGCAGCCCTCATCAGGGACGAAATTTCCAAACGGGAAAAATAACAATCACACACATGTACAGACTCCTCCTCTTCAGTGCTTTTTTGTTCTTTTCTCAATTCACAAACGCACAATCCATTGAAAAGGCCTGGGCTTTTTCCTCCATAACAAATGAGCAAAACCAATCTCTTTTTGATATTGACACTGAAATAGATTCCATCAAATTTGAGGAAGGAAGGTTTCATTATTCGCTTTTGGCAAAAGATTCACTTAAAGCCTCAGGGGATTATCTTTTACAAGACAAGCTTCTGGTTATGTTCTATTCAGAGCCCTTAGATACCATCAGGAGATACCGCATCACAGAACTCACAGAATCCACGCTCACGTTTACCGAAAACGATATTACTTACAGTTTTACTGAAAAAGAAACAAAACTACCTGAAGCAATCCAAAAAGAAATGATACCCAGTGCGGGTTTTTCCATGGACAGCCTATGGAGAGGTGTTATGGGTATGCTTGCCCTGTTAATTCTGGCCTTTTTCTTCAGTAGCAATAAAAAAGCCATCAGATGGAAAACAGTGGGTATTGGTTTGAGTGCTCAATTGCTTTTGGCTATTGGTGTGCTCAAAGTACCCTTTATACAAAGTGCATTTGAATTTGTAGGTAAAATATTTGTAAAAATACTCGACTTTACCCAGGCAGGCAGCGAATTCCTGCTGGGCGGCATGATGAATGTAGAAAGCTTTGGCTTTATCTTTTTGTTTCAGGTATTACCCACCATCATTTTCTTTTCAGCCTTGACATCTGTCCTGTTTTATCTCGGTTTTATTCAGATAGTTGTAAAGGGTCTTGCCAAGGTTTTAACACGCCTGATGGGTATATCAGGAGCAGAAAGTTTGTCTGTTGCCGGAAATATCTTTTTGGGACAAACAGAAGCGCCTTTAATGATTAAGGCTTACCTCGAAAAAATGAGCAAGTCTGAAATGCTTCTCGTAATGGTGGGTGGTATGGCCACCGTTGCAGGAGGGGTTCTGGCGGCATACATCGGCTTTTTGGGCGGAGAGGATGAAGCTATGAAAATCTTTTATGCAAAACACTTGCTTACCGCATCTGTAATGGCGGCACCGGGCGCCATCGTCATCGCAAAAATGCTCTATCCCGAAACCCAAAAAATAACCAATGAAGTTGCCGTTTCTGAAGATAAAATAGGCTCCAACATTCTGGATGCCATCGCAAACGGAACCACCGAAGGCCTTAAACTTGCAGCAAATGTAGGTGCCATGCTACTGGTATTTATCGCTTTTATAGCCATGATTAACTATGGCTTTGAAAAACTGGGGGATATCACGTCACTAAACAACTGGGTCGCAAATACCACACCTTATGATAAATTCTCACTTGAGTTTGTCCTGGGCTACCTCTTTGCTCCCTTGATGTGGCTTATTGGGGTGGCGAAAGAAGACATGGCTTTAATGGGGCAACTCCTGGGCATCAAACTGGTTGCCAGCGAATTTGTAGGCTATATCCAGCTTGCAGATTTGAAAAACACCGCAAACCTCATCAGTTTCAACTATGAAAAGTCTGTGATTATGGCGACCTATATGTTGTGCGGCTTTGCCAACTTTGCCTCCATCGGAATCCAAATTGGCGGTATCGGCTCCCTGGCCCCAGGTCAGCGTAAAACCTTATCGGAATTTGGAATGAAAGCACTTATCGGAGGGACTTTAGCTTCACTGCTTTCGGCGACTATTGCCGGAATGATTATCGGATAACCAATTCCCGCGAAGGCGGGAATCTCGTAATTCTAACTCCAGGGTTTAGTTAATAACTTTTCATAGAAAAACGAAACTTTCCAAACACATTAGAAAGCTTTTTTTTATTTTCGGATTTTAGAAGTTTAGCTTAAATAATTTCTTTTCAAATCAGCTTAAAGAAATGAAGATATCAATTGAAAGTCATTAGTATTAATTAAAAGATTCCCGCCTTCGCGGGAATGAAGCTATGAAACAATACCACGACCTCGTTAAGCATGTAATGAAAAATGGCACCTTTAAAGGCGACCGCACGGGCACGGGAACAAAAAGCGTGTTTGGCTACCAGATGCGGTTTGACCTCAGCGAAGGGTTCCCCATGGTAACCACCAAAAAGCTGCACCTCAAATCGATTGTTTACGAACTGCTCTGGTTCCTCCAAG
>JBBDVI010000049.1:0-8672 GCA_040903465.1 Flavobacteriaceae bacterium | reverse complement strand
GGATCGTTTCCAATCCCGAAAAATACGCTGTCAATTCAATATATCAATGAACTTCTTTGTACTCCGTAGCTTTACGCGAAGGAGTATCTTGTCTTCTTTTTTATCGCCTTAATCACTTCCTTCAGCTCCAAAGCGGGTGCAAAGATAATACTCTTTTTAAACCCTACAATGTTTTTTGAAAAAAAAATATCCCTCAAAAAAAACATCAACTTCAAAACCTCAATCCATCATACATATACCCCTCTAAAGCGGGTGCAAATATAAAACGGATTTTATGATATCCTAACGAATTAGTGCAAAAAAAATCAAAAAAAAGGAAGTTAAATTTTAACCTCTTGATTCTGACCAATTTCTTATCCGTTATTTTTTTTGGGAACTACTAAGATACAAAAAACAATTTAAAAACCAAGGTTTAAAATATCTTATTTTGAGCTTCCACTCCATTTATCTGCCAATTCAAAATAATCAATGGGCTCTGCAGGTAGTTGCAAATCCAAAACCCCTTCCTGAAAGCTTCGCTGTAAAATATCTTCAATTAAAAAATCTTCTTTTAGCAGATCCGGACGAAATTCAGATTTTAATGAAATATCAAACATACTTGCTGTGGTATTATACCAAAAGGCCCTCCAGCCTGTCCTAAGGTCCTTTATAAGATCAAAAGCAGTTTCGCCGGTTTGCCTGTGGATGAGCTTCACTAATATCCGCCCTTCACTTCTTGTCAATTTCTTTAGCTCTTCTGTAAACTCACCTTCTATATAGTTCTGAATTCTTTTGGTGTAGATCCTTCTATCCCTTTTTGATTCCAGCGATTCCAATCTTGTGTTCATAGTGTAAAGACGGTCTGCCGCCAGTCGTGCATAAGGATATACTTTTCGGGTTCTGCGTCGCAAAATCAAATAGCTGCGACGATCTTCTTTTGATTTAAATTTTAACTTGCTCAACAAAACAACTTCTTCCAAATCAATATGCTGACGCGAAACTGTATCACCGTCTATAATCATATAAATGTATTCAGTGGTATCAGTTTGATGGTAATGATAAGCGTCATCTTCCTGGGAAAAACCCATAAAATGAACAGTTAAAAAAAATACTATGGCTAAAAGCACCTTTGACATTAAATATATATTTCTTGTTTTGTTGACTCTCATATCTAAAATTGTTCCAAAATTACATAATTAGGTGACTCGAGTTATAATTTTCTTATTAATATTGGTATTTTTACGCTTAAAAATTACAAACAATGGCAAAATCAATACTTAACAAAAAATCCCTTACCTTTTTAGAATCCTATTTAAACAATGCTGCACCCACCGGATATGAGTGGAGCGGCCAAAAATTATGGATGGATTATCTCAAACCTTATGTAGATGAATTCATCACAGACAATTATGGAACCGCGGTGGGTGTCATAAATCCAAAAGCAAAATACAAAGTCGTTATTGAAGGACATGCCGATGAAATTTCTTGGTATGTAAATTACATCACAGACAACGGTTTAATCTACGTAATCAGAAACGGTGGCAGTGACCATCAAATAGCGGCTTCAAAAAGAGTAAATATCCATACCAAAAAAGGGATTGTCCAGGGCGTCTTTGGCTGGCCGGCAATACATACCCGAAAAAATAAAGATAAAGAACAATCCCCCAGTCTTGATAATATATGCATCGATGTGGGATGCTCAGACAAAGAAGAAGTCTTAAAACTAGGCGTTCACGTGGGTTGTGTGATTACATATCCCGATACGTTTTTCGTTTTAAACGAAAACAAGTTTGTGTGCCGAGCACTTGATAACAGAATGGGTGGTTTTATGATTGCCGAAGTAGCACGCCTGCTAAAGGAAAATAAAAAGAAACTTCCCTTTGGTCTTTATATCACCAATTCTGTTCAGGAAGAAATCGGGTTGAGGGGTGCCGAAATGATTACCCAAACCATCAAACCTAACGTTGCCATCGTCACTGATGTGTGCCACGACACCACAACCCCAATGATTGAAAAGAAAACTGAAGGCGAAACAAAAATTGGTGACGGTCCTGTAATTTCTTACGCTCCGGCGGTTCAAAATAATTTGCGTGAACTTCTTATTGACACTGCTGAAAAAAAGAAGATACCGTTCCAGCGCATGGCCTCTTCACGTTCAACCGGAACAGACACTGATGCCTTTGCATACAGTAACGGCGGAGTTCCTTCTGCATTAATTTCACTTCCATTAAGGTATATGCACACCACTGTTGAAATGGTTCATCGCGAGGATGTTGAAAATGTGATCAGACTTATATATGAGTCATTGTTGAACATTAAAAACGGACAATCTTTCAATTATTTTGATTAACCGAAACTTGTTCTGTTGAAAATCAAATTCTCTTTTTTAATAATTGTTATAGCCTTTAAGGTGTTTGGACAGGAACGTCCTCACACATTAAAGTATTCCTATTTTATGGCTCCTGAAGTTTTGTTTGGAATACTTTCCGAACCCAATACCGATTTCCCCGAAGTGGGCTTTCAAAAAACGGTTTATCTCACTTTTGGAAAATACCAAGATAACAACCAGCAGGAATGGGCTTCTCGACTTAATTATCCCAAAACAGGATTTAGCTTGGGTTTTTCAGACTATGGAAACAGCGAGCAGGTGGGCAAATCCTATTCACTGCTTCCATATGCGGAGTTTAGGCTCTTTGATTCTCAAAAGCTGAATGCCCTTTTTGGTTTAGGAGCTTCCTATCATGATGTGCAATATGACATTCGGGAAAATCCAAACAACAAAGCCGTTTCAACCAAATTTTCCTGGGCGTTTCGCGGGTCGTTGACTTACGATTGGTGGTATTTCGAAAAATCGATGCTTCGTTTAAGCTTGAATTATTTGCACCACTCAAACGGTCATGTGCGTTTACCCAACCAAGGGATGAATTCATTTTTGCTGGGGGTTTCCTATGAAACCGGTGTTTTTAGAAGTATGGATTCAGGAAAACAAGATAAGGTCATACCGGAATTTTCCCGGTCAACATATAACTTTTTAGACTTGAGGTTTGGTCTTGGTCAAAATGTACTTTCTGAAATATATAACGATAAAAAAGAAGTGTATGCTATAGCTCTGTCTTATGGAAAGGTAATCAACAAGACCTACTCGTTTGGAGGAGGGATTTACTACCGCTTCTATGAACATTATTACCAATATATCAAAAACGATGAAATGCTCGTAAAGGAAGACTACCCCGAACTTAGGGATCATCCTGTTTTAAATGCCTCCGCTTTTGGTATTTTTGGTACGGGGGAATTGTTGCTCAACCATATTGGCATTGAATTTCAGCTGGGGATCAATATCTATAAACCCGCTTACAAAATAGACTGGCGGCTCAATCAGGGATATGTATTCATAGCTTATGATGACGAAGACGAACCTTATATCGCGGTGAAATTAGGCGAACTGGATTCCTATTATAAAATCAAAAAAACAATCTCAAGCAGACTGGGACTTAAGTACTACATCATACCGACTGATGAAACACCTGTGCATAACTTTTACATAGGAGCACACCTAAATGCCAATTTAGGTCAGGCAGATTTTGGTGAGTTGAGCATTGGGTATACTTATAATTTTAATCTGAAAGGGTCTAATTAAAAAACAAAGTATATTTCTTCCATAAAACCGTTTGACTAAAACCTTCACATTTTTTTACAAATAAATTATACCCTATCTACTTATCTTTAGGGATTCAAAGAAAGGTTATGAAGGTTATAGAGTTAACTGCAATATTAAATGAACCCGAAAGAGAAATGTCAAATTTCACTGACCTGGTTTATATTGATGAAGACGAATTAACCATAAAACGACATAAAAAAGGAAAAGGCTTTTATTATACAAGAAACGGTCAGAAAATCACAAATACCTCTCAAATAAAACGTTTTAACTCACTCGCCATCCCGCCGGCATGGACAGAAGTCAGGATCACGCATTTAAAAAACGGGCACCTTCAAGCGGTAGGACTGGACTCCAAGGATAGGAAAGTCTATATATATCACGATGATTGGATACGGTTTCGCAGTCAAACAAAGTTCCTTAAAATGGCCGCATTCGGCAAAAAAATACCTGCAATCAGAAAGCAGGTGGAAAAAGACCTGAAGCTTCCGGAATTGACCCGGGATAAAGTACTTGCTTTGGTCATTAAGTTAATGGAAGAAACCCACATCCGAATCGGGAATCAATATTATGCCGAAGAGAATAAAAGCTACGGCCTGACAACCTTACGCACAAAACATCTTACAAAATCAGGAGAAACGATCACCTTTACTTTTCAAGGAAAAAAAGGAAAAAAACATGAAATAACCCTGGTAGATAAAAGACTTATCGACCTTGTCAACCAGTGTGAAGAACTTCCGGGCTGGGAACTCTTCAGGTATTATGACAAAAACAAAACCGCTCAAACCATAGACAGCACGATGATCAATGAATACATTCAGAACATCAGCGGGGAAATTTTTACGGCAAAAGATTTCAGGACCTGGTCTGCTTCCAAAATATGTTTTGAAACCCTGAACAATTTAGGCTATACTGAAAAAACATCTGAAAATAAGAAAAACAGGATTAAAGCCCTAGATACTACTGCTGAGGCATTGGGAAATACCCGTAGTGTGTGCGAAAAATATTATGTCCACCCAAATATTACAACCTGTTATGAAGATGGCGATATTCAAAAATATTTTAAAAAACTTGACAGCAATCGGTTCAAAAAATCTAAATACTTCTCAAAGACCGAAAAAGTGATGTTACAGATGATTAAAGATTTTGAACCGGACGCAGAAGAATGAAAATCCCTGTTACGTTAAGACTTTTTTGATAAATATTCCAAAACATTCTTTTCTATCCTTTCTGAAATATCAGAAACATCTGCTTTTACAAAAGTTTCACCGGTGATTTTTTCAAACAATTCAATATACCTTTCTGAAACAGTGTGTACATATTCATCAGATATAAAAGGAACCTGTTGCCCTTCCTTGCCTTGAAAATTATTTTGTATCAACCATTGTCTCACAAATTCTTTGGAAAGTTGTTTTTGGGTTTCTCCCATATTTTGTCTTTCCTGATAGCCTTCTTCATAAAAATAACGTGAAGAATCAGGTGTATGGATTTCATCGATTAAAACAATTGTACCCTCTTTGGTCTTACCAAATTCATATTTGGTATCCACCAAAATGAGCCCACGCTTGGCAGCAATCTCACTGCCACGTTGAAACAACTTTTTGGTATAATCCTCCAGGATATTATAATCTTCTTCTGAAACGATCCCTCTTTTTAAAATATCTTCCCGTGAGATGTCTTCGTCGTGTTCTCCGGCTTCAGCCTTTGTTGCAGGCGTAATGATGGGTGACGGAAATTTGTCGTTTTCTTTCATCCCTTCAGGCATGGGAACTCCGCAAAGCATTCTTTTCCCTGCTTTGTATTCCCTCGCGGCGTGACCACTCAAATAGCCCCTGATCACCATTTCCACCTTAAAAGGTTCACAAGCATGGCCCACAGCAACGTTGGGGTCCGGAGTGGCAATGAGCCAGTTGGGCACCAGGTCTTCTGTCGCCCGCATCATTTTGGTGGCAATCTGATTCAGGATTTGTCCTTTAAAGGGAATTCCTTTCGGTAGCACGACATCAAAAGCACTGATGCGGTCTGAAGCAACCATCAGTAAAATATCGTTCTCAAGTGTATAAACATCACGTACTTTACCGTGATAAACGTTTTGTTGTCCCGGAAAGTTAAAATTGGACTCTGTAAGGGTGTTGTTCATTTATTCTACGTTTTCAATGGCCTTATAGGCAGAAATTACTTCTTTGACCAAACGGTGACGAATCACATCTTTATCATCTAGGTAAATCATCCCAACGCCTTTGACGTCTTTTAAAACCAATAATGCTTCTTTCAGTCCGGAGATTACTCTGCGCGGCAAGTCAATCTGCCCGGGGTCACCGGTAATCATAAACTTTGCGTTTTTACCCATACGGGTTAAAAACATCTTCATCTGTGCATGCGTCGTGTTTTGGGCCTCATCGAGTATCACAAAAGCATTATCAAGTGTGCGGCCACGCATAAAGGCCAGCGGCGCGATCTGTACAACCCCTTTTTCAATGTAAGAGGCAAGGGTTTCGTGGGGTATCATATCCCGCAAGGCATCATATAAGGGTTGCATATATGGATCCAGCTTTTCTTTTAAATCCCCGGGAAGAAAACCCAGGTTCTCGCCGGCCTCCACTGCGGGACGGGTAAGGATGATGCGTTTTACCTGTTTCTCTTTTAATGCCTTAACGGCCAGCGCCACGCCGGTATAAGTCTTTCCGGTTCCTGCAGGGCCCACGGCAAACACCATATCGTTTTTACGCATTAAATCTACCAGCTTACGCTGGTTGACAGTGATGGCTTTTACTTGTTTGCCACCCACACCGTGAACCAATATTTCCCCACTGCTGTCTGAAGTTTCATATTCTTCCCTGCTTTCGCTGGTGAGGATTCTTTCGATTACATTTTCATCAAGCTTGTTGTACTTGACAAAATGGTCCATCAACATAGTGAACTTTTTGTCAAACTCTTCCAGCAACTCCTCATCACCAAAAACCGTCAGGCGATTCCCCCTTGCGACGATTTTAAGTTTGGGATAATACTTTTTTAACAAGTTAATATTTGAATTTTGTTGCCCAAACAATTCACTGGGACTTATCTCTGTAATCTCTAGAATAAGTTCGTTCAAAAGCAGGTGATTTATTTTAAGAAATGTCTTTTATAATGATTAAGTTTGTACTACAAATCTAATGTATTTTTATCGTTACCTCAACGGTTTGAAGTTAAAAAAATATCAACAATCCACATATGCCCATAATTACCCTCACTACTGATTTTGGAGAGAAAGATCACTTTGCCGGTGCGGTTAAAGGAGCTATTTACAGTGAGTTGGAAGATGTGAAAATTGTTGATATCTCTCATTCGGTATCTCCGTTTCATTTGGGTGAGGCTGCTTACATTGTTCAAAATGCATACAGGAGTTTCCCCAAAGGAACAGTTCACATCATCGGGGTTGACTCTGAACTTACCCCTGAAAACAAACATATTGCCGTTTTACTGGACGAGCACTATTTTGTGTGTGCAGACAATGGTATCATTTCTTTGATCACAAAAGAACTTCGGCCCCAGAAAGTTGTGGAAATAAACATACACGACCGGGTGCTGGGTGATTTTCCGGTGCTGGATGTTTTTGTAAAAGTGGCCTGTCATATCGCCCGTGGCGGAACGCTTGACGTAATAGGAAAAGAAATACCGGAGATAAAAGAACTCAAAGGCATCCCACCCATTATAAGCACCGATGAAAACCAGATTATCGGCAATGTTATTTACATCGATAACTATGGCAATGTGGTCACCAATATCACCAAAAAATTATTCGAGAAAACAGGCCAAGGCAAACCCTTTGTTGTTACGGCACGCACCGTGAAGTTCCGGGAAATTCATTCCAAATACAGCGAAGCCATTGACTTTGACCTGCCCCCAGAAAAAAGGGAAGAAGACGGTAAAAAGCTCGCTATCTGGAATGCCTCAGGGTATCTCGAGCTGGCTATCTATAAAAGCAACCCCCAAAGCGTGGGAAGTGCTTCTACCCTATTCGGACTTTATTACAGGGACACCATTACCCTAAATTTTGAACCTTAAGCTTTAAACAATGTTTATCCGCATCGTAAAAATGGAGTTTGCTCCTGAAAAAGTAAGCGAATTCCTTGAAAACTTTGAAACCGTTAAAGAAAACATCAGGAACTTCCCCGGATGCAAACATCTGGAACTGTATCGCGATAAAAACAACGACAACATCTTCTTTACTTACAGCAAATGGGAACAGGAATCAGACCTCGAAAATTACAGAAACAGCGCCTTGTTTAAAAAAGTATGGAGCGAAACCAAACCCAAATTCATGGAAAAGGCCGCCGCCTGGAGTGTGGATGTATTGCACAGCTTATAGTGATACTCCCTTGTTTGGGTTTAACTAAGTACTTCCCGCATCGCTTTTGCCTTTAGCAGGCATTCTTCATACTCTTTTTCGGGCTGTGACAGAGATGTGATGGCGCTTCCCACAGAAAAACTGAGGTACTTGTTTGTTTCGTTATAGAGAATACTTCTTATAATCACATTGAAATCGGCATCGCCCTCAGGTGACACATAGCCCACAGAGCCACTGTAAAGTCCGCGTTTGGTTTCTTCAAGGTCTTCGATGATTTTCATCGCACTTGTCTTAGGGGCGCCGGTCATACTGCCCATCGGGAATGTGGTTTTCAACACATCAGTGATGGTGGTTTCTTCAGAAACCGTTGACGTGATGGTTGTGATCAATTGATGGACTTGCTTAAAGGTGTACAGACCACACAGCTCTTCCACTTCCACACTGCCTTTTGCTGCTGTGCGCGAAAGGTCATTGCGCACCAGGTCTGTGATCATGATGTTTTCAGAACGTTCTTTGGGGTCTGCTTTCAGGGTTTCGGAAAGCTGCATATCTTCCTCCTGAATTGCAGACCGGCGGGCGGTGCCTTTGATGGGTTGCGATATGATTTTAAGTTTTTCCTTTTTCAAATATCTTTCCGGTGAAGCCGAAAGTGCATAATATCCCTCCATTTTTACAAATGCCGCAAAAGGCGGCGCCGAGATGGTATTG
>JBBDVI010000048.1:0-8675 GCA_040903465.1 Flavobacteriaceae bacterium | reverse complement strand
CTTCCTTCCTTTAAAAGAGATGCTTTTCCTAAAGGGAGGGTGTAATAATCTTCGGAAACTTCCTGATAGATACTTCGGTATAAAGCCTTGTGTTCAAAAAATAGTACCGGGTTAGGGTCTTCAATAGATGTTGCCAAAAGTCCTTTTGCATCATAGGGAAATGCAGGATAGACCACTTTTAAACCTGGGGTATGTGTAAACCAGGCTTCATTGGTCTGGCTGTGAAAAGGCCCTGCTCCAACTCCTGCCCCACAAGGCATCCTTACGACAACATCTGCATTTTCATTCCAGCGGTAATGGCTTTTTGCAAGGTAATTGACAATGGGATTAAAGCCGGAGGAAACAAAATCTGCAAATTGCATTTCAACAACCGCTTTATACCCGTTAATGGAAAGACCCATTGCAGCCGAGACAATAGCTGATTCGCATATAGGTGTATTACGCACCCTTTCTTTACCAAACAAATCAACAAAACCTTCCGTTATTTTAAAAACACCGCCATATTCAGCAATGTCCTGACCCATAATCACCAGATTGTCGTGCCGTTTCATTGACTGTTTTAAGCTTTCGGATATGGCATCGATGAGACGGATATTTTTTGTGTTATTTCCTCTTTTAACTTCTTGATATATAAACTCTTTGTATACATCATTTAGCTCAACTATTTCATTGGGTTCAATGGCGCTTTCGGCGTAAGCCATATCAAGGTTATCGTCAATTTCTTTTTTTATTTCTTTTTTAAAATTATGGATTTGTTCTTCTGTTATTAATTCATTTGACAACAGATACTGCTCAAAATTATTTAAAGGATCTTTCAGCGCCCAGGCATCCATCATGTCCTGAGGAACATACTTAGTACCGCTTGCTTCTTCGTGACCCCGCATCCTGAACGTAATAAACTCGATCAATACCGGACGCGGGTTAGTACGCATGCTTTCGGTAATTTCAGATATCTTGGTAAAAACTTCTATAATGTTGTTTCCGTCAATTTGATGTGCTTCCATGCCATAACCAACTCCTCTGTCCACCAGATGTTTGCAACGATATTGCTCATTTGTAGGTGTTGATAGACCGTAACCATTGTTTTCAACACAAAAGAGAACCGGTAAATCCCAGACTGCCGCAACATTGAGGGCTTCATGAAAATCACCCTCACTGGTACCCCCCTCACCTGTAAAGACAGCGGTAATTTCATTGTTCTTTTTTAAAAGGTTTGCAAGTGCAATTCCATCGGCTACACCCAGTTGTGGACCCAAATGAGAAATCATACCAACAATATTATATTCCTGAGTTCCGAAATGAAAAGAACGATCACGGCCTTTGGTAAAACCATTAGCTTTTCCCTGCCATTGTGAAAACAAACGGTATAAAGGAATGTTTCTTGAAGTAAAAACACCTAGGTTGCGGTGCATGGGAAGTATGTATTCAGAATCTTTCATAGCATGGGTCACACCCACAGCAATGGCTTCCTGCCCGATTCCGCTAAACCATTTTGAAATCTTGCCCTGACGCAAGAGTATCAACATTTTTTCTTCAATTAACCGGGGTTTTAACATCCCTCTGTAAAGGGCAGTTAATTGATCGTCAGAGAGGCTGTGCTTAGGAAATTTTATTGCGGGTTTAGCAGATGTCATGCTCATAAAATAGGATAAATGTGGTCTAACAAAATTAGCAAAATAACCTTTGATAAACCTAACATTCGTTTAATTTAAAACCGAAATATTTTTTGGTATCTTTGCATGTATAACCATAAAAAGTTGAGTAATGACCAATATACCCAGTGTTGATTTGGCTGATTTCCTCAGTGAAGATCCCAAACGCAAACAAAAATTCGTAGATGAGATAGGCAAGGCATATGAAGAAATAGGTTTTGTCGCCTTGAAAAACCATTTTCTCGATGACAAATTAGTTGACAATCTTTATAAAGAAGTCAAAGGTTTTTTTGCGCTTCCGCTTGAAACAAAGAGAAAATATGAAATCGAAGGATTGGGTGGTCAACGAGGCTATGTTTCGTTTGGTAAAGAACACGCTAAAGGCAAAAAAGAAGGTGATCTAAAGGAGTTTTGGCACTTTGGTCAGGAACCCGATGCAGATGCTAATTTAATTGACAAATATCCTGATAATGTTCAGGTTGACGAAAATAAAAATTTCAACAAAGTGGGCATGCAGGCCTATCGTCAGCTGGAAAAAACAGGAATTTATGTACTGCGTGCACTGGCACTTTATTTAGGAATTGAAGAAACTTATTTTGATCATTGGGCAAGTAATGGAAACAGCATATTAAGAGCCATACACTACCCTCCTATTACGGAGGAACCTAATGGAGCTGTGAGAGCCGGAGCTCACGGAGATATCAACTTAATAACCTTACTGATGGGTGCTTCTACCGGAGGTCTTCAAGTGTTGCGAAAAGATGGTGAATGGATTGACGCCATTCCTCAGGAAGACGAACTTGTCATCAATGTGGGTGACATGTTGGAAAGGCACACCAATAATAAACTTCGCTCTACCATTCACCGTGTTGTGAACCCACCGCGTGAAGATTGGGACAAACCACGATATTCCATTCCGTTTTTTATGCATCCGCGAAGTGATATGCGTTTGGATTGCCTTCCTGAATGTGTTGACGAGAAACACCCGAAAGCTTATGAAGACATAACCGCCGGGGAATTTTTACACCAGCGACTGGTAGATATCGGGCTGATTAAGAAGTAAAAGCCGAATATCATATTAACATATATTCTATAAAATATGAAACTACTAATTATAATAAACGATGCTCCTTACGGCACCGAAAAAGCATATAATGCCTTGCGCATAGCCAATCAAACAAACAAAGACTATCCAGAAGCAGAGGTGTGCGTGTTTCTAATGGCAGATGCTGTGGGATGTGCACTGGCAAATCAACAAACCCCCAATGGATATTACAATATTGGACGTATGCTAAAACTTTCCCTGAACCACGGTGCTTCGGTTAAATTGTGTGGAAGTTGTATGGATGCAAGGGGATTAAGAGAGGAACATATGCTTGAAAAAACCGAGCGCAGCACAATGGCAGAACTCACGAATCTGATAATGGAAAGCACACAGGTTCTTACTTTTTAAAAGCTAAAGACATGGATTTAAAAGACCAATTAAAAAACCTCTTTCCTGACCATCAAGAATCTGAAACTGATTCTCACACTCCAAACGATTCTAAAGGGTTATGGCTTCAGGACGATCCCTTAATATGTAAATATGAAAAAAGAAAAGGAAAGCCCATCACGATAATTGAAGGATACACCGGTGCCGATTCAGATTTTAAAATGCTTGCAAAAGAACTAAAAACCACCCTCGGCGTTGGAGGAAGTTTTAAAAATGAACAAATCATCATTCAGGGGGATTACCGAAACCAAATTATGGAAATGCTAAAAGCGAAAGGTTTTAAAGTTAAACGCGTGGGAGGCTGAAACCTCTGTTTCCATACTAAAACATAAACATGAAAATTAAAGCATCTGAACTCATCTTAAACCCCAACGGGAGTGTTTATCACCTTCAATTATTGCCCGGTCAAGTGGCAGATACTGTCATAACCGTAGGCGATAGTGACCGTGTAGAGGAAATAACAAAACATTTTGATTCCATCGAGTTTACAGTTCAAAACCGTGAATTCAAAACCCAAACAGGCAGTTACAAAAAAAAGCGCATTACAGTCATTTCTTCCGGCATAGGAACAGACAATATCGACATTGTTTTAAACGAACTTGATGCGGTTGTCAATATTGATTTGGAAAAACGCGAAGTTAAGCAAGAGCTTAAAATTCTAGATATTATCAGGATTGGTACTTCAGGATCTATTAATCAAAACGTCCCGCTGGACTCCTTTTTACTCAGCGAAATGTCTATTGGCTTTGACAGCCTGATGCACTTTTATGATTCAAAAGGTGTTGAAGAAACTGAAGCCACCCAGAATTTTATAAATCATACAGGCTGGTTTTCAAAAAAATCAGAGCCCTATGTCATTAAGGGCTCCCAAAAGTTGATAGATATTTTTAAATCCGGCAAAACCCAATCAGGTATAACAGCTACAAATATTGGTTTTTACGGCCCACAGGGACGTGTATTGCGATTGCCGTTGCAAGACCCTGAAATCAATAAAAAACTTGCTTCATTTGAATACAAAGGACTCAACATTACAAACATGGAAATGGAAACGGCCGGCATTTACGGTATGTCAAAGTTACTTGGGCACAGGGCCATTTCGCTTAATGCTATTATTGCCAATAGAATTACCGGTGAATTCAGTGCTGACCCGACAGAAGTTGTAAAAAGATTAATAAGCTATGCATTAGACCGCATTGTAAAAGTATAAACTCTCGATGAAAAACTTCAAAATTGGTGGCGTTCCTGAACATTTTAACCTTCCGTGGTATCTACTTCTTAAAAATAAAACTTGTCAAAAACAAGGCATTGATCTGCGCTGGAAAGATTATTATGGAGGTACCGGTCAAATGAACAACGCCCTGCGAGATAAAGAAATAGATATGGCCATTATCCTAACCGAAGGTATCGTCAGGGATATAGTTGAAGGCAATAATTCTAAAATCGTTCAGGAATTTGTGGAATCCCCGCTTATCTGGGGGATTCATGTAGCTACTAATTCTGAATATCAAAATATCACCCAACTTAGAGGGACCCGAGTGGCTATTAGTCGTTACGGCTCAGGCTCTCATTTAATGGCTTATATCAATGCACAAAATCAAGGGTGGGACACTAAAACAGACCTTAAATTTGAAGAAATCAGTGATCTTGAAGGAGCTTTGAAAGCTTTGCCCAATGGACAGGCAGATTATTTTATGTGGGAAAAGTTTACAACCAAACCATATGTTGACAATGGCATCTTCCGAAGGTTGGGTAACTGTCCTACCCCCTGGCCTTGTTTTGTTATCGCCGTGAGGAATGATGTATTGGAAAACGACCCTGAAAGTGTAAAAATAATTTTGGATACCATTAATGGTGAGACCAAAAATTTTAAACAAATTCCTGAAATCGATAAAATGATTTCAGAGCGATACAATCAAAAACCGGAAGATGTTCGGGAATGGCTCTCGTTGACAAAATGGAGCCAACATCAGCTTAAAACATCAGACTTAAATGAAATACAAGAGCAACTTTGGAATCTTGAATTGGTTACTTCGCGAAAAAAAAGCGAAGAAATTTTATTTAATTTTTAAAAAAACATAACAGGCCACGCAACCTTATTTAAAATTTATCATCTATTAAGAAATAATCATAATTATTATGACAACAGTATTACTTATTCTTGGTGCTCTGGTTGCTTGTAATTTCTTGTTGTTGCATTTTAGCTGCAATGATGTGACAGAGTCAAAAACCACTGATGAAGAATAGTTTTAAACTCTTTTAACTATTCTATTTTTTTATATTACACACTTACCAGTCTATTTTCTTTTCCCCATTTTTTTCTAAAAATTCATTTGCCTTACTAAAGTGCCTGTTTCCAAACCAATAGCCGCGATTTGCGCTCAATGGTGAAGGATGACCAGAAGTCAATATAAAATGCTTTTTTTGATCAATTAATTTTATCTTATTTTTTGCATATCCTCCCCATAACATAAACACCACGTTTTCCTTTACTTCAGAAATAGTTCTTATAACAGCATCTGTAAATTTTTCCCAGCCTTTATTTTGATGGCTTCCGGCCTGATTAGCACGCACCGTTAATGTTGCATTGAGTAAAAAAACTCCCTGATCTGCCCAACGCTCAAGATTTCCGGTTTGTGGAATATCATTTGCAAGGTCATCTTTTATTTCCCTGAAAATATTTTGAAGTGACGGGGGTTTTGGGATACCGTCGTTTACTGAAAAACATAAACCGTTTGCCTGTGCGACACCGTGGTAAGGGTCTTGACCTAAAATTACCACTTTAACTTCATCAAAGGGCGTGTGATCAAACGCAGAAAAGATTTGCTTTCCGGGAGGATAACACGTGTTTGATTTGTATTCCTTTGTTACAAAGTGTACCAATTCTTTAAAATATTCTTTCTCAAACTCATCTTTTAGTTTATCCTGCCAACTTGCATCAATTTTTACCTGCATTATGCTTATTTTTGTATTTGATTTCAAACCTTAAAAATACAGAGAAAATCGGTAATGATTAAAATTGATCAAAAAACACTTCAAGATCTTGAATTTCCTAAAGTATTGAATCAAATTTCAAATTTGTGCGTCACTGATATAGCTAGTGACAGAGCCCTTAAAATCATTCCGTTCAAAGAAAAAAAAGAAGCCATCATTGCTTTAAAAGAAGTGGAGGAATATACCTCTTCGCTTCAGGGAGATAATAGTATTCCCAATCACGGTTTTGAACCTGTTTCCAAGGAATTGCATATGCTGCAGATTGAAAACAGTATGCTGGAGGTGGGTTCCTTCAGAAAAATTGCAAGCCTTTGCAACAGTACGGCTACACTACTTACTTTCTTTAAAAAGTTTAAAGAATTTTATGTGTATCTCAATGCAAAATCAGAGGATGTAACCTATATAAAAGAAATTGAGAGCGCGATTCACCTTATTATTGATCGCTATGGCGAAATAAAAGATGATGCCACTCCGGAGTTACAAAACATCAGACGTTCCTTAAACGGAATGAAAGCTAAAATTAATTCTTCCTTCACCTCTGCACTTTCACAAGCAGCATCACAGGATTATCTCGATGAAATCAAAGAATCTTTTATCGATAACCGAAGAGTACTTGCTGTGAGGGCAATGCACCGAAAAAAAGTAAAAGGTGCGGTGATGGGAAGCTCCAAAACCGGAAGCATCGTTTTTATAGAGCCCATTGCTACTCTAAACTACTCCCGCGAGTTGCACAACCTCTTGTTTGAAGAAGATGAAGAAATAAAAAAAATACTCAAAAAACTCACAAATTTTATGCGTCCTTATAGAGAAGATCTGGCCGCATATCAGGAGTATCTCATTTCCATTGACATCATTGCTGCAAAAGCAAAATATGCAAAGAGCATTCAGGCGGTGCTTCCCGTTATCTCAGAAGAAAAACAATTTCATTTTCAGGATGCTTACCACCCTATTTTGTATTTGAGCAATTTGAAAACCAAAACAAAAACGTTTCCACAAACCATAGAATTGCATCCTGAAAAGCGCATTATTGTTATTTCAGGACCCAATGCCGGAGGAAAAAGCATCACACTTAAAACGGTGGGGTTACTTCAGGTGATGTTGCAAAGCGGTATGTTAATTCCAGTAAGTCCGAAAAGCGAAGCCTGCTTTTTTGACCGTATTTTGACAGATATTGGTGATAATCAATCGATTGAAAACCATTTAAGCACCTACAGCTATCGTCTAAAAATGATGAACCGGTTTTTAAAAAAATGCAATAACAAAACTCTTTTTTTAATAGATGAATTCGGTACCGGAAGCGACCCGGAACTGGGAGGCGCACTGGCCGAAACCTTTCTGGAAGTTTTCTATGAAAGGGAGGCCTTTGGAATCATAACCACCCATTATACCAACCTGAAAATGCTGGCAAACGAATTGCCCTACGCAATCAATGCCAATATGCAGTTCGACCAAAAAACACTACAGCCACTCTATAAGCTTTATCTTGGCGAAGCAGGCAGTTCGTTCACCTTTGAAGTGGCACAAAAAAACGGAATTCCTTACAGTTTGATTAACAGGGCAAAAAAGAAAATTGAACGCAGTAAAGTGCGTTTTGACAAAACCATTGCAGACCTTCAAAAGGAACGTGCCAAACTCAGAAAAACCTCTCAATCGCTAAAGAACGAAGAAGTTAAAGCCAAAACTGAAAGCAAGCAACTGGAAGAAATCAATGCTAAAATCCAGAACAAACTGGAAAGTTATCAGGAGTTATATGACAGCAATCAAAAGCTTATTTATTTAGGAAAGAAAATCGATAATATAGCTGAAACCTATTTTAACAACAACCGGAAAAAACAACTCATCGATGAATTCATGAAACTCATTGCAGTTGAAAATTCCAAAAGAAAAAAAGAGCCTTTAAAAGTAAAAAAAGAAGTAAAAGCCAAAGAAAAGCAAGTTGAAAAAGAGATTGAACAAAAAGTAGCAGTAATCAGGAAAGAGAAAAAGAAAGAAAAAGCCGTTCAGAAAAAAAAGGAAGAGAACAAGCCTAAAATGGAATTAAATGTAGGCGATAAAGTGAGAATGCAAAATGGTAAAGCCATGGGAACGATAGACACCATTGAAAAAAACAAAGCCATTGTAAATTATGGTATCTTTACAACAAATGTGAGCCTTGACGAACTTGAATTTGTAGAGCGTAAAAAGACATCCAAAAAATGAATGCCAAACCTAAAAAAATAATCTTGTTTGACGGGGTTTGTAACCTCTGCAACAATTCTGTGGTGTTTATTATTAAAAGGGATAAAAAGGATGTTTTTAGGTTTGCTGCCATACAATCTGATGAAGGGGAAAAGTTAATCAAGGAACACGACATTGACACTTCAAAGACAGATTCCATCATTTTGATTGAAGAAAATAATTATTGTGTAAAATCTACCGCCGCACTCAAAATTGCAAAACATTTGAATGGCACTTATCCCCTGCTCTATTATTTTATTATTCTACCTGTGTTTTTCAGAAATTGGGTTTATGATATCATTGCAAAAAACCGTTACAAATGG
>JBBDVI010000047.1:0-8738 GCA_040903465.1 Flavobacteriaceae bacterium | reverse complement strand
TTCGTATTGAAACTACAAAGATAGTATATCTTAAATATGTAACACACTTTTTAAGATTTGGTTCCTGAAGCTCTTATTTGTGGTTTTAACTTATGGAAAAGTCCTTTTGTTAAATGTGCATTTAACACTAAAAAGTAGCTTTTTTTGGAGATTTTTTAGTAAACTTGGCGTTACAATTTTTTAACAAATAAATTATGCGTTTTCACAAGACGATTATCCCCCTTCTGCTTCTTGTATCCCTAAGTGTTTCAGCACAATTAAAAAATATATCCCTAGAGGAAATCTGGGGTAATGAATTTAGGACTAGTTCTCTGGAGCGGTTGCATTCCCTGAAAAATGGCAACCAGTATTCAGTATTGAATTATGACAGGAAAACTAAATCATCAACCATAGATGTTTATAGTTATACTACTTCAGAAAAAGTAGCAACGCTAATCAACAGTGCAGATTTTATCAACATCGATGAGATTGTTTATTATAAGTTCAGTGGAGATGAAAATAAAATTTTGCTGGCAACTTCCAGGGAGCCTATTTACAGAAGATCGACCCTTGGTAAATACTATGTATATGATGTTACTTCCAAAAACTTAACACTGGTCTCAGATTTCAAAATTCAGGAACCTGAATTTTCACCGGACGGATCAAAGATTTGCTTTGGGTATGAAAATAATCTTTTTATAAAGAATTTAAGCAATGGCTCGACTACTCAAATAACTTTTGACGGAAAGAAAAATGAGATTATCAATGGGATAACAGACTGGGTATATGAAGAAGAGTTTGCATTTGTGCGGGCTTTTGACTGGAATGCAGCTGGAGACAAGATTGCTTACATACGTTTTGATGAAACCGATGTGCCTGAGTTTTCAATGGATGTTTATGGCAAAGATCTGTACCCAAAACAAGAAGTATTTAAATACCCTAAAGCCGGGGAGAAAAATGCCGAAGTGACGCTGCATCTTTATGATCTTGTGTCTAAATCAACTAAAAAAATAGATTTAAACAACTACAATAATTATTATATCCCGAGAATTTTATGGACCAATGATGAGAATATCCTGAGTGTTCAAACCACTAACCGGAAACAAAATGAACTTGATATTGTTTTTGTCAACACTTCTGAAAATTCATCAGAGCTTATTTTAAAAGAAAAAGACGCAGCATATGTAGATGTTACTAACGATTTAACGTTTTTAAATGACAACAGTTTTATCTGGACGAGTGAAAAAAGTGGGTGGAACCATATCTACCATTATAACCAAAAAGGCAAATTATTAAATCAAATCACTCAAGGACCCTGGGAAGTAACCCAGTATTATGGTTTTGACGAAAAGAACAACAAGGTGTTTTACCAAAGTACAGAAAACGGAAGCATAAACCGCGACGTATATTCGATAAAAATCAACGGAAAAGACAAAACCAGACTGACCGAAACCTTGGGAACCAACTCAGCTTCTTTCAGTGCAGATTACAGTTTGTTTATACATACATTTTCAAATACAACCACCCCGCCGGTATACTATCTGCGTCAAGCCAAAGAAGGAGAATTATTAAAAGTCATAAAAGACAATAGTGACCTTCAAAAGAAACTGGAAGGTTATACCATATCTTCAAAAGAATTTTCTACCCTACAACTCAACGGGGAAGAGCTTAATATGTATATCATTAAACCCTTTGACTTTAAACCCAACAAACAATACCCATTATTGATGTACCAATATTCAGGTCCCGGTTCTCAAACAGTATCAAATTCATGGCACAGCAGTAATGATTATTGGCACCAAATGTTGGCACAAGATGGATATATTATCGTGAGTGTAGATGGAAGAGGAACAGGCCTGAAGGGACGGGATTTTAAAAAGATGACCCAAAAGGAGCTTGGAAAGTATGAAACCATCGATCAGATTGATGCTGCAAAAGAATTAGGTAAAGAGTCATACATCGATTCAGACCGCATTGGCATCTGGGGGTGGAGTTATGGCGGATTTATGTCCTCAAATGCTCTTTTCCAAGGTGCAGATATTTTTTCCCTTGCCATTGCTGTTGCTCCGGTAACAAGTTGGCGTTTTTATGATACCATCTATACAGAACGCTATATGCTCACCCCTCAGGAAAACCCCGGCGGATATGATGATAATTCACCCATTTCACATGTAGATAAACTCAAAGGGAAGTATCTTTTGGTTCACGGGAGCGCAGATGACAATGTGCATGTGCAAAACACCACACGTCTTGTTGAAGAATTGATTCAGGCAAACAAAGATTTTGAATGGGCGATTTATCCTGACAAGAATCACGGTATCTATGGTGGGAATACACGGCTGCACTTATACACCAAAATGACAAAATTTATTAAAGAGAACTTATAATAACATTGTACTAACTAATTAATTAAAAATTTATGGAATTTAAATTCGGTGGTTCAGAAATTAATCAAAGGACGGTTTTAGGTCATCCTACAGGCTTATTCATTCTCTTTTTTACCGAAATGTGGGAGCGTTTTTCCTATTATGGGATGCGTGCAATCCTTGTACTGTTTTTGGTCTCTTCCATTATGGATGAAGGTTGGGGCTGGGAAAGAGCAGATGCTCTAGTTTTATACGCCTGGTATACGGGACTGGTTTATGTAACGCCAATATTTGGAGGATTAATAGCTGACAAAATTATGGGCTATCGCAATGCGATTATCCTGGGTGCCTTGTTAATGACATTGGGGCACGCCTCGATGGCATTTGAAGTTGTTGCTGATCCTTTTTTCTTTCTGGGGCTAGGGTTATTAATAATTGGTAATGGCTTGTTTAAGCCGAATATCTCTTCCATTGTAGGGCAATTATACCTCAATCAGGGAAAAGAAAAAGATGCAGGGTATACTATTTTCTATATGGGAATTAATGCCGGTGCGTTTTTAGGAATCCTGTTATGCGGTTATCTGGGTGAAATGGTAGGATGGCACTGGGGCTTTGGACTGGCCGGAATTTTTATGTTCTTCGGAATGATACAATTTTACTTTGCCCAAACTATTTTCGGTAAAATAGGACTTAATGCAAAGAAAACCGACAATTATGTTGAAACCCGTACCTACACAGGTGAAGTTCAGGATGAAGATGGCGGGAAATTTGACAATGCAGCACCGGTACCTGAAGAAGAAACTACTCCTGAAGTAAGACGGGACCGGTTAATTGTGATTGGTGTCCTGGCATTTTTCACTATTTTCTTTTGGTGGGCTTTTGAGCAAGCAGGGGGTTCTATGACTATTTTTGCTGCAGATTATACTGACAGGGTTTTGGTAGGTGATGGAGCTTTAATATTTAAAGTCTTTAATACTTTGCTTACGGTAATCCCGCTTTTGATCATTACCTGGGTGCTAATACTGTTATTCCGCCAAACGTTTTCTAATTATCCCCGGGCGAATACAGCGTTGGGAATAAGTTTTGTAATTATTTGGGGAATTGTCATCTGGATGTTATCAGAACAGTTTAGCGCAGATTCTCCCGAAGTACCAGCGTCATGGTTTGGGATTCTCAACTCATTTTTCATTATCGCTTTTGCACCCTTGTTTTCAAAGTTATGGGAAAGTAAATACAATCCTTCAGGTCCGATAAAATTTGCCATAGGGTTAATTTTACTCGGATTAGGATTTGCTATTTTGGCTTACGGCTCTATGGGAATTCCTATTGGAGCGAAAACAGCTTCTGTAAGTATGATATTCCTTATATTAGCTTACTTATTCCACACACTTGGTGAACTTTGTGTTTCCCCGGTAGGCCTTTCCTACGTTAGTAAATTATCACCGGTTAAATTAGTAGGCCTTATGTTTGGGGTCTGGTTTGTTGCAAACTTTATTGCCAATTTGTTGGCTGGTGTTACAGGAAGTTATATAGATCCTATCGTTGAAGAGTATGGAATGACTACATTCTTTTTACTTTTCACTCTGGTCCCCATAGGTGCCGGAATTGTGATGTTCTTATTGAATAAAACCTTGATAAAGAAGATGCACGGTATTCGTTAATGAGCACAACTTTTTTCTTCGAAAAGCGTTTCATATATTTGGAACGCTTTTTGATTTTAGTAAAGGAATTACCGGAATTACGACAAAGCAAATAAATACTACTATTATGAAATATCTTATACTCACCGCTGTTTTTTTGGTTACCTCTTTTGTAAGCACAGGCCAGGAAATAAAATGGATTTCTATGAATGAAGCCCTTGCAGCTCAAAAAAAACAACCCAAGAAAATATTTGTCGATGTCTATACAACCTGGTGTGGACCTTGTAAGATGCTCGATAAAAATACATTCTCAAATAAAGATGTGATAAATTACATTAATAAGCATTTTTATGCTGTAAAATTCAATGCTGAAGGTACTGAAGAAGTCACCTATAAAGACTTTACCTATACAAACCCCAGATATCAGGAAGGCAGGAAAGGAAGAAACGCCACACACCTTTTTACTCATGCACTCAAAGTAACAGCTTACCCCAGTCTTGCATATTTTGACGAAAAAGGAAACTTTATCCAGGCTGTACCCGGTTACAGGACACCCCAGCAGTTGGAAATTTTTCTAAAAATGATGACAACTGATGATTACAAAAAACTTACAACCACCGAAGCGTGGAATGAATATCAGCAAAACTTTAAAAGCACATTTCAATAGACGAAACCTTTATTTTATTATATAAGCTCCCTCTGTACCGGTATGGTGGAAAGGGAGTTTTCTTTTGGTGCAAGTTTCACGCCATCGTTTTACATAGGAAGTATAATTATTTCCGTCTGCAATAATGAGTGAAGGCTTTAAGGAATCAAGAACCCTGTCCAGATGAAACTTGGGACTTTCTGATATAATTAGTACATCAACCTTGCCGTTTTTGGGAAAAACACCGGTGCTGTCAGTAACGAAAATCCTTTTCTTGTCAAACTCAAAATAGGGTGGGAGCTTTTCCAGGTTCACATCTTTAATATGCGCCCCAACTTTATAATTTTTGATAAAACCTTCATTCCTAAATTCATCTTGTAAAGAATTCGAATAGAGATTTAAGTTCCGGGCATTTTTATAGCCAATAACCGTGTGGCGGCTCTTGTGGAAAACAAGCAGTTCCTGTGATGCAGTTTGAGACTTATTCCAAAAGTAAATCCCCTGCAAACATATTATGGAGATAAACAATGCAAAAACGTGGGCGAATTTAAGTTTTTGAAAAGCCAAAATTAAGGCAACCAAAAAGAAATACAACCCTATAACCTGCAATGTATTTAGTGAAATTTCATCAAAATAATAACGATCTTGTTTCGCTACCCAACCGATGAACGCTATTAGCTTTTCCAACAAAGAGGAATATGCCTGATGCAAAAATGAAGGCAGGATATTTATGGATGCCAAGGCAATCACCAAAATACCACCTCCCAATATTAAGCCCAGAAAGGGAAGAATCACAACATTGGTTATAAAAAACAACCCCGGAAAATGATGAAAATAGTAGATGCTCAATACAGCAACACCCAACTGGGCAGCAAAAGTAACCGTAAGTGTTTCCCATATTTTTCGGTCGATAATCGTTTTTGGGTGATAGTATTTTTGTATCATCGGACAAATCCAGACAATAGCAAAGACAGCCATATAACTCATTTGAAACCCAATGTGGAAAATAAGATTGGGGTCAATTGCCAAAAGTAGAAATGCAGAGGCCAGAAGGGTGTTAAAACTGCTGGTTTCCCTTTTTGACTCCATGGCATAAGCCAAAAATGAAAACATGGTCACCGCCCTTAAAACCGATGGTGATAGCCCTGCGATAACGGCAAAAACCCACAAACAGAGAACAACACCTATGATTTTGATTCGTTTTCCATTCCGCAGGCGTTCCAGAGGCTTTAAAACAAACTGAAGAATGAGCATAATAATACCCACATGAAGCCCTGAAACCGCCAGAATATGGACTGCGCCGGCAGCAGCAAAATCATTGTAGATGTCTTTTGACAACTGCTGTCTCTGGCCCAGTAACAAGGCATTTATAAGGGATAATGTTTCTTGGTTAAAATTGTTTTCTATAAGCTTTTCATTAATATAACTCCTCACTTTATTGGCAGCCCCTTTTAAACTTGCAGTTCCTTTGGTTTTATGAATAATTTCAAATGGGTTTATCTGTATTTGATGATAAATTCCCTGCCGGTTTAAATAGGAGGCATAGTCAAACTGGTGCGGGTTTTTGGGCTTTGGAAGTTCTTGCTTGTTTGTCTTGATCAACAAGACATCATCAATCTGAAGTTCGGCCGGGATACTATTATTTCTTATAAGCAATAGAATGTCACCACTCACCACCGTTTCATTTATGGCGATAATTTCGGCAACGTGTTTTTGATTGTACAGATCGGGTTTTAATGTTTCTTTGATTCGTAATTGGAAAAAGGCATCTTGCCGGGGATTATAATAATTGGTGTAATGGTTTTCGTGATGTATTGGTTGGTGAATATGATACACCCATGCGCCCATAACAAAAAGAATAAGATAAGCCACAATCCCAAAAAAAGAATCCTGAAAAAGTTGTTTGCCGGATCTGAACCAAGCGATAAGAAACAGGGCAAAAGTAAAAAAGAGGGCATATTCCAAATGCAACTTTGAAAACCCCCAATAATGGCAACAAAGGATTCCTCCCAGGAAAATCAGGGTTATCTTAAAAGCAGTAATATTTATCAGCCGCATACCATGAATTTATATCATCAAAAGCGGCAGATTCTTCTCAAAACAAGACCTATAAAGGGGAGTCTTTGAAATTATTACTACTAAAATAATAATTATTTTAGTATTTTTAAGCCTTCGACTAAATCCACGTAAATTAAAACTCCGATGAAAAAAATTATTAGTCTTTCCCTTCTGCTTTTTGGCACACTAACTCTTATTTCTCAAAATGTAATGACCCCCGAAAAACTCTGGGAGCTGGGTAGGGTTTCTGCTCTGGGGATTTCAAAAGACGGCAACCAGCTAGTGTACCGTGTTTCAACACCTTCTGTTGAAAACAATGATTTTAGTATGACCTCTTATACAGTGCCGATTGCAGGTGGCGCAGCCACTAAAATTGAAGACCACAAACCGCTGTTGCGGGATAAAAACCTTTCGCCGGATGGCAGGCATATCCTCTATCACGAAGCCGTTAAAATAGATAAGGTTTTGGGTAAAGATTATTATCCCCAAATGGAAGATGCAAATGTTTTGATTTATAATGCACTTGACTATCGGCATTGGGATACTTACAATGAAGGTAAATTCAATCACGTTTTTTATAAGGAAAACAAAGAAGATGCTGAAGGTATTGACATCATGAAAGACGAGCCTTACCACACGCCTATGAAACCTTTTGGCGGGGAGGCTGATTACATCTGGAACCCTGACGGAACAAAAATTATTTACGTAAGTAAAAAACTTACCGGTACTGAATACGCCAACAGCACCAACTCTGACCTTTATGAATATGACCTGAACACGGGACAAACCAAAAACCTGACAGAAGGCAATCCCGGCTATGATAAATACCCTGCTTTTTCTCCTGACGGCGATTTGACCTGGCTACAAATGAAGCGGGAAGGTTATGAATCTGATAAGAACGATATTATCGTAAAACATAAGGGGACAAACATCAACCTTACCGGAAAGTGGGACAATACAGTAAACGCCTTTAAATGGCATCCTGATGGCAAGAAAATCTATTTCACCGCGGCTACAAATGGAACCGTGCAGCTTTTTGAAGTAAACTTTCCCGGGTTAACCAATGTTGCGGTAACCATTAATCAGGTGACGAGAGGCGATTTTGATATCACCGGCATCGTTGGTTTTTCCAAGGACAAAATCATCCTTACCCGAACCGATTTTAACCACGCCACCGAAGTTTTTTCATATGATTTAAAAAAGAAGGATTGGCAACAACTCACCAATGTAAATACTGCTTTGTATGACAGTATCGATTTAAGTACTGCTGAACGGAAATTTGTCAAAACCACTGACGGGAAAGACATGCTTGTCTGGGTGATTTACCCGCCCAATTTTGACGCGACAAAAAAGTACCCCACATTGTTGTACCTTCAGGGAGGACCGCAAGGTGCGCTTACGCAATTTTATTCCTATCGCTGGAACTTTCAGGTGATGGCTGCACAAGGCTATATTGTGGTGGCGCCCAACCGCCGTGGGATGCCGGGTCACGGTATCGAGTGGAACGAACAAATAAGCAAGGACTGGGGTGGCCAGGCGATGGATGATTATCTCTCTGCCATAGATGCGATGTGTAAAGAACCTTATGTTGATGACCTCAGGGTTGGGGCTGTTGGCGCTAGTTTTGGAGGCTATTCAGCATTTTACCTTGCCGGAATGCACAACAACCGCTTTAAAACATTTATTTCCCACGCCGGGGTTTTCAACTTAGAAAGTATGTATGGCACAACTGAAGAGCTGTTCTTTGTCAACTGGGACATTGGTGGCCCTTATTGGGATATAGAAAACAAAGCGGCACAAAAATCCTATGCAGAATTTAACCCCATTACCAATGCCGGTAAGTGGAACACGCCTATGCTGATTATTCAGGGTGCAAAAGATTACCGGGTGCCGGTTGGACAAAGTCAGGAAGCTTTTCAGGTGTTGCAGCAAAAAGGAATCAAGAGCAGGTTTGTGCTCTTCCCGGAAGAAAATCACTGGATCCTCTCCCCTCAAAACGGTATGGTGTGGCAAGGTGAGTTTTTCAGATGGTTGCGGGAAACGTTGTAG
>JBBDVI010000046.1:0-8742 GCA_040903465.1 Flavobacteriaceae bacterium | reverse complement strand
TATACCCGTTTACTTGCTCATAATTTAATTTCCCAACATAGATTTAAAGAAGCAAAAGATCTTTTGGAAGAAAGTCACGCGGGCCCATCACATAAATATGAGACTGAATTAATGCTTTTTGATGTTTATATGGAACTGGGGGAATATGAAAGAGCCAAACAGGTTCTTGAAAATGTTGAAAGTAATACAGATTATAACTACTTAATACGCCTTTCGAAATGGAATGACCATAAAGGTAATCTGGACGAGGCAATAAAATATATGGTGCAGGCAAAGCGAATTGCCGAATCCCGGGACAGCAAAGCATTAAAAATTTGGACCTATAGCAATTTAGGGGACTATTATGGACATGCAGGTCGCATTGAAGATTCATATCAACACTATTTGAAAACGTTACAACTTCAGCCGGACAATGCATACGCCAAAAAAGGAATAGCCTGGATCATCTATTCATATGAAGGAAACACGGCAGAAGCCAAGCGGATTTTAGATGCAGTCATGGAAAATCACAGTGTCCCTGATTATTACTTATTAAAAGCTGAAATGGCAGAGTATGAGGGAGATTTAGAGAAGGCAGCAGCAAATGAGGAACGTTTTATCAGAGCTGTAGAAGCTTCAGAATACGGGGCTATGTATAACGCTTATTTAGTGGAGTTTTATACAGATAAAGATCCTGAACGTGCTTTACAAATAGCCCAAAAAGAAGTACAAAACCGCGCTACACCTGAAACCTATCATTTATTGGCACTTGCCCAACTAAAAAACGGAGCTAAAGAACAGGCCCTGGAAACAATTGAGAAATATGTGGAAGGTAAAACTTTTGAGCCTATGGCGCAATATCACTCCGCATTAGTGTATCAGGCTAACGGGCTTGAGAAAAAGGTAAAGCCGTTAAAAAGTGAACTTTTAGAGGCGTCTTTTGAACTGGGACCGGTTTTGACAGAGAAAATCAAGATGTTATAACTGAAAACCATCCTGTATTGTTTGTAATATTTTATTCAAAACTAATAGATTAGTTTCGCACTTATTACTGACACTTAGAAAGATTAATGAGAATAATTTTAGGAAGCTTTCGTCTCAATAAATCTCCAGTTTATAAATCCCTGAATTAAAATTCAAAATTTCATCATTTTGCAATGAAACAAATTATAAACATATGCCTGCTTTTATGGGCTGCTTTTTTAAATGCCCAGAGCTTTACCGGAAAGATCGTGGATACGACCGGTCAAACCATCGTGGATGCCGGAGTTTTTAATAAGACCAACGGGGCTCACACACACTCCAACACTGTAGGGAACTTCGCTCTGACACCTGTCAAAACAGGAGATTCGGTTTATTTTTCAAAATTGGGATACCGTGCTGTCTGGAAAGTCGTTGATTCTGCTGATTTTCAACGAAGGCTTAATGTGGTTCTGGAGCAGGCCGATATTTCCCTGGATCAGATCGTGCTTTTTTCAAGGGTTAATTCGTTAAGCAGTCTGGTGGATGTGGACCTGAAAACAACTCCGGTAAAAACCTCTCAGGAAATACTTGGCAAAGTCCCCGGACTTATCATAGGACAACATGCTGGGGGAGGAAAAGCAGAGCAGTTATTTTTACGGGGCTTTGACATAGATCACGGTACAGATGTAGCTATATCGGTGGACGGTTTGCCTGTAAATATGGTCTCCCATGCGCACGGTCAGGGCTATGCAGACCTGCATTTTGTCATTCCGGAAACGATCGAAAACCTGGATTTTGGCAAAGGACCTTATTTTGCGCAGCAGGGAAATTTCAGTACTGCGGGTTATGTTGACCTGCGTCTTAAAAAGAATCTGGACCAGAACCTTATTTCTCTGGAGGCCGGCCAGTTTAATACTTCTCGTTTGGTTGGCCTGTTCAATGTGGCAAACACTTCTAAATCCCAGGCCTATATAGGCAGTGAGGTCTACCTTACAGACGGGCCTTTTGATTCGCCGCAAAATTTTAACCGCATAAATCTTATAGGCAAATACAGCGGTAATTTGTCTGTAGATCAGAATCTGGAGGTTACCGTTTCCCATTTTCAGAGTAAATGGGATGCCTCCGGACAAATTCCGGTGCGCGCTGTTGAACGTGGTTTGATAGGCCGTTTTGGTGCTATTGACGATACAGAGGGTGGGGAAACCTCACGTTCTAATCTTATGCTGGATTACAGCAAACAGAACGGAGATGCAGGGATTTATAAGACTAAGGCCTGGGTGTCCAAATACGACTTTGAGCTTTATTCCAATTTTACGTTTTTTCTCGAAAATCCTGTGGACGGAGACCAGATCAGGCAAAAAGAAGAACGGCTGTTGCTGGGAGCTCAGCACAGCTTTGAGAAGACAGACCTGTCTCTGGGTGATGATTTGAGCTGGAAGTACGAAGCGGGGATTGGCTTTCGCTATGACAACAGTGACGACAACGAATTATCCAGTACCCTCAACAGGCAGAATATATTAAACCGTATCGCTTACGGGGATATCGATGAGCTTAATTCCTTTGGTTTTTTCGACAGCAGTTTTAAAACAGGAAGGTGGATGTTCAATCCGGCATTGCGCCTGGACTATTTCAACTTCACGTATGAGAACAAACTGGCTCCTGCTTATGACTGTCGTAGCGAGAGCATAACGCGATTAAGCCCCAAGCTCAATGCGATCTACTCCTTAAATCCTACGTGGCAATTTTTCTTCAAGACCGGTATAGGGTTTCATTCTAATGATACGCGTGTTGTAATTGCACAGGAGGGGGAGAAGGTGCTTCCTGCTGCCTACGGGGCAGATCTGGGAACGGTGGTCAAACCGCTGGACAGGCTTGCGCTAAACGCCGCTCTGTGGTATTTAGAGCTGGAACAGGAATTCATATATGTAGGGGATGCCGGTATTGTGGAACCCGGGGGCAGAAGCAGACGGTATGGTTTCGATCTCGGTGCCCGTTTTCAGGCCAGGGACTGGCTATACCTTTACGCAGACGTCAATTATGCGGTGGCCCGCAGTGTGAATGAGCCTGACGGGGCAGATTACATACCACTGGCGCCTAGGCTCACTTCTGCCGGGGGGCTGGCGGTAGAAGGGCTCTACGGATTTTCCGGCGGAATGAACTATCGTTTTGTAGAAGACCGCCCGGCAAATGAAGACTTCAGCATCGTAGCTGAAGGCTATTTCATTACAGACCTTAATGTGAACTATACTTATAAGAACTGGACACTGACTGCTATTATTGAAAATCTTTTTGACCGGGAATGGAAGGAAACCCAGTTTGCTACAGAAAGCAGGCTTTTCAATGAGCCCGAATCGGTTGAAGAGATCCATTTTACCCCGGGAACCCCTTTTTTTATTCGCGGAAAAATAAGCTACCGGTTTTAAAAGCCAATATCATGGGCACTTTTCTTTTTTATAAATACCTCAGAAGGCGGTAGTTATTCCCTTGATTTTAATCAGACTTTATCAAAAACTAATTTATTTCATATAGTACGACTTCTTTTGAAGCTCCTTTTACAACCCCGTTTGGCTTGCCGTTGTTTGTGGCATCTGCCAGTTCCATTATTGAAGTGCCATACACGGGAAAATTGGAAAGCAACTCGCCCAGCGAATTGTAAACATAGGTGCGTTGTTGTTGTAAATCGGTGATCGAAACAAGAACCCGCCGGTTGCTGACTGAAATTTTGGGGGCTGTGTATAGCCCAAAAGGCAATTCCACTTTTTGGTTGTTGATGCGTAAAATGTTATCATCAAGCGTGACCTTGTTATTTCCGGAAATTTCCCAAATGACATTTTTGGAGGAGGAAGACAGGTTCTGTGTGTTTACTTTTCCTGATTGTGAAATGCTTACTTTTTGATCTTTGGAAGTTAAAAACACAAAATTATTGTCTTCTGTATAAATTTGGCTTTCGCCAAAATCAAATGTTGTACTCACTCCAATCCTGCTCTGGCCGGTGCGATGAAGAATTTTGAGTTTGCCGTTTTCTTCCGCTATCACGATATAGTCCTTGTTTGAAATCCTGATGTGTTTCGGCGGAAGCACAACCCTGGAGCCTGCTTTTTTGAAAGTAAAGCCGCTCACGCTTTTCCCTTTGCTGTTATACATTAAAATATCGCGTCCCTGAGTGATGACAAACCGGTAGTCTCGGTTGTTGTCATAATCAAAGACAGCGAGTGGTTGTGTGATTTCATCCCTGAATTTCAGGGGAAAGGGTGCTACTTCTTTTCCATTTCGGTCAAGAATATAGAAAGTGTTTTTAGTTGCGAAAGCGAGTTGTAACCTTCCGTTTTTAAGCAAATCAACTGCCTGTATCTCTCCCAGTATCGCAGCATCCAGTTGCTTCGTCCAGAGCACCTTTCCGTTTGAGGAAATCAAATACAGTTTATTGGCTACGTCTTGAACTACGATGTCTTTTCCTTTGGTGATATGGTTGGTGAAAAACTGAGGACGGCTGAGCAATTCATTTTCAAGATTGATGGCAAAAACCTGCGAGACCCCGGTGCTTCTGCTTTGTGCATGGCTTTCTTTGACAATACCGTTGACGTGGGCAAAGTTGTTGTCATAAACAAATTGCAATGCTGCGAAACGATGGCTTCCAAATTGAAGATCACTAATTTTTTGCCTGTTTTCTGAGGACACAGCCTCTGCTATGGTTTCTTTGATATTGGGTAGGAGTGCAGCAAAAAGTATGGAACTTTCACTGCTCAATTGTGCCATATGATCCTCATAATAGGGCAGGTGGCCCAATGTGGTTTCATTCAAAACCTGCGTGATGATTTCTTCCAGTATACCCACATTATCACCAAATACAAAAAAGTCATTGATCTGTGCACCATAAGTTGGGGTAGCGGTAATCAAGGGGTGAAAAGCATTTTTAAACAAGGCGGAATCCTTCAGTTTTTTAATGGGAATCTCCCTGAAATCACTGTGATTCATCGTGTGCGGTTCCAGTAATTCTTCTGTGATGATTCCGTCAATTGCGTGAAGGGCAATGATTTTCTGAGAAGGCATGGAAATGACGCCAATTTCATTCAACGAAGCAAAAAGCAGGCGGTTTTTTGAAAGGGTGTCGTTTTTTTTCTGAAAAGCCTCTAGGTTTTTAACCAGCACATCAAAAGTATAGGACACAAACCCTGAAGCGGAAGTGGGTGTGACCATCGCCAGTAAATTTTGTTGGGGGTTGGTTCCTTTAAAGATATTGAGCAATTGCGGGATACTGTCTTGTGCCAGTGCAATGCCGTTTACTTTAATATGTCCGGGTTGCATCTCTGCGTCAAGTGAAATCCATGAAGCAAATTCAGGAAGTTCTTCGGCTTGCGGAAGGATGTTTTGAAACATTTCACCAACTTTTTTTCCGTTTATTATAACTGATGTTTCCTGGGCTCCCAGTGTGCTGAAAGCTTTTTCAAAAGAAGGGTCGATGGATTTCGGTGAGTTATTGTTTCGCTTCAGCAAAATGGATTGCAGTATTTTCTGAGAGGAACTCGCTATAAAAACACTGTCAACCATCGTGGTAAAAACCACACCCGAATTTAAAGTGATGCGCTGCAGCGAAATGTCTTCATAATCCAAAGTTTCAACCGTTTTATCCTGAATGGAATCCAATGCAAAAAGTTCAGGATGCTGTCTGGTTGTTAATGTGAAATGATGGGTGCTGTCGTTTTCTGAAACAACACTGATCAGCACTTCCGAAATAGGGTTGAGGTATTCTGAAAAAGCAAGGTGGTTTTCATAAACGGAATAAAAAGGAAGCTTATCAAAAACCGAAAGAAAACTGTTATTCTCAATGTCTGATGACAGTGTTGAAAAGTTGGTGCTGCGAATGATTAAGGAGGCTTCCTCCGGAAGGTAATGCGTGAGAACCCCCACTTTCTCTTTGTCTGAGCTACACCCTAAAATGATGATGAGTAGCAAAAGCAACAGTACTTTTTTCATATGGTGTAAGGTTTAATGCAAATATATGGATTAAGCTAAGACCGTAAACACCCTTTTTTATGATATCGGGTCTTGTTTTCCTTTAAAATCGAGTTCCAGTTGTTCAGGCAACAATCGAAAACTTTTTCTGTGGTATTTTGTGATGCCATATTTTTTGATGGCTTCACGGTGTTCGGCAGTGGGGTAGCCTTTATTTTGTTTCCAGTTGTACATGGGATATTCCTCGTGAATCTTTTCCATAAAGGCATCGCGATAGGTTTTTGCTAAAACCGATGCCGCCGCAATGTGCAAAAATTTCCCATCACCCTTTACCACACATTCATAAGGGATTTTTTCAAAAGGCCTGAATTTGTTTCCATCAACGGCTATGAAATCGGGTTGGGTTTTGAGTTGTTGAATAGCGCGGTGCATGGCCGTGATGGAGGCTTGCAGGATATTGATTTTGTCTATTTCATCCATCATCACATGGGTGATGCTGTAGGCGATGGCTTCCTGTTCAATGAGAGGTTTGAGGTTATTTCGCTTGAACAGCGAAAGTTGCTTGCTGTCATTGAGTAAATTATTTACAAAGGTGTCAGGTAAAATAACCGCAGCAGCAGTAACGGGACCCGCGAGACAGCCTCTTCCGGCTTCATCGGTTCCGCATTCCAGTTTATCTGTGTGGATTTTTAATTGTAACATCTAGAACTCGTTTAATGTTTTTATAATTGGCTAAAAAATTGCCCTTTTGTATTCCAACGCACCATCTGGCTGCTTCACTAAAAACAGCCACTGGCTGTTTTCTTAACGCTCGCCCCTGTCTTTTTTTCCTTCCGTCCCATCAGGGGATGCAACTCAAAAAAGCCTTCAATCGATTACAAAATGGCTAATTTTCGCTACAATCAAAAAACATTAAACGAGTTCTTAAAATTAAAAGTACGGTTTTGCGTTAAAATAAATAACTTTGCGATCTTAAACTTTTACAATATAAAAATCCGAATGAAAAAAACAGCTGCTCTATTATTACTTTCCCTTAGTACAGCCATGCTTTTTTCTCAGGACAGAGACTCTCCGGTTATCCAGCAACAGGACACTCAAGTGAACACCAATATTGGCGGGCAAAACACCATGGGTGATACCAATGTCAATTTTGAAGGTGAAAAACCACCCATAACCGAATATAAAATCATTTCGCATGAGCGCGATACAACTTATGTAGATACCACGCTCACCATTTACAAAGATTATAAATACAATTACCTGCGGCGTGATACTTATGAGTTGCTTCCGTTTTCAAATGTGGGGCAGACTTATAATACCCTGGTTTACGATTTCAATGAGGTGCGCCTGAAACCCCGTTTTGGCGCCAGAGCACGGCATTTTAACTATATGGAAATTGAAGATATCAACTATTACCACGTGCCCACGCCGCTCACAGAACTCTATTTTAAAACTGCTTTTGAGCAGGGGCAACAACTTGACGCCTTTTTTACCATAAATACATCTGAGCAATTTAATTTTTCTATTGCATACAAAGGAGTGCGCTCGCTGGGCAACTATCAAAACACACTTGCCAGTACCGGAAATTTCAGGTTTACAACTAATTACAGGAACAAAAATAAACGCTACCGTGCTAGGGCGCATATAGTGTTTCAGGATTTACTGAATGAAGAAAACGGGGGTGTTAAAGAAAACTTCATACCTTTTTTTGTTATTGACAGTTCTGATTTCAGAGATCGCGGACGTCTGGAGGTTAATTTTGAAAATGCCCAGAATACCCTTGAGGGCAAGCGTTTTCATCTGGAACATGACTATGCCTTTATCAATTATCGCGACTCCACCTCATACACTTCCTTAAAACTGGGAAACATTCTGAGTTTTGAAGATAAGTTTTATCAATATGACCAGGAGAGTCCATTTGACGAATTTGGACCTTCTTATGCGCGTGACAACCTGAGAGACCGGGTGACACTTGAAGAATTTTACACACAGGCCTATGCTGATTTTGATAACAATTTGCTTGGGAACATCCGGTTTTCGGTTGGGTATACTGATTTTAACTACGGTTACAATTCCGTTTTGATACTTGATGATGAGCGTATTACTAACCGCATCAAAGGCAACGTCATAGAGGCAGGAGCATCTTACCGCAAGGAGTATCGCGGTTTTGAACTTTTTGGAAAAGCAGCACTTAATGTAACGGGCGATTTTGAAGGGAATTTCATCCTTGGCCAGGCATCTTATGAGTTGGATGAAAATAACAAGGCTAAAGCTACCGTGCACATCAACTCTGTCGCTCCAGATTATAATTTCCTGCTATATCAAAGTGATTATATTAATTATAACTGGCGAAACGGTTTTAGGAATGTAAAAACCCAGCACCTGCAGTTTGACCTTGAGTCAAACAAATTGCTCGATGCATCTGTGAGTTATACCGGTGTGGAAGATTATACTTATTTTGCCCGTACGGAAACCGATACCACAACCATGCCGTTTCAATATGACGGGCGGGTAAACTACCTGAAAGTAGAAGCCCGGCGACAAGTTGATTTTGGAAAATTTTCACTGAATGCACGCGTTACTTACCAGAATATACTCGATGGACAGGATGTTTTTAAAGCACCTGAATTAATGGGGCGTGCAAGTGCCTATTATTCAAATCATTTTTTTGATGACGCCCTCTTTTTACAAACCGGCGTCACGGGCAAATATTTCACTTCCTATGAAATGAATGGGTATGACCCCGTACTGGCCGAATTTTATGTACAAAACGGAAGTGAATTTGGCAACTTCCCTCTGGCAGATATTTTTGTCAATGCCAAAATCAGCCAGACCCGCATCTTTATC
>JBBDVI010000045.1:0-8813 GCA_040903465.1 Flavobacteriaceae bacterium | reverse complement strand
ATGGTATAATTACCACTCCCCGGATTGTTGATAAGTACCTGCTCCATATTGTTCAAGTGATCGACACCGGTAGTAGCAGGTGTATCAAGGTTTGTTGAATTTGGAGTTGGATCCAGTATCCAGGGTAAATATGAGTTGTTTAAAGGGTCTTTTACAACCAAGTCAAGGTCATTTACAAGTGCAGGGCTTGCACCTGCTGCAGCTGCGGGATCACTCCAGTATACCATAAACCTCACTTGTGTAGTTCCGTTAGGGACATTGATGGTATGGGTATTTGTAGTGCCTTGTGAGAGGTCGTCTGAAAGATATCGGGTATCTTCTATTAACTTACCGGCTCGGTTCCCATTTACAATTCCCCAACCAAATTTAAAGTCGGGTCCCACATTTCCATAATCATTGGCTGTATTTAAAAGTGCAGCTTTTATGAGGGCAGAAGGTGGTAAATTACCACCGTTCAAACTTGCATACAATTCATATAGCTGAGCAGAAACTCCAACGATACCGGGAGCAGCTCCTGAGGTTCCTCCAAATACAAGGTAATTATTGTTTTCACTCGTTGAGTTCTGTCCTTGACCGTTTGCCGTGATATCCGGTTTGATTCTTCCGTCAGTTGCAGGACCCCGGCTACTTGAATTAACAAGAGCACCGTCAAAAAATACGTTTGCGGTGGCAATTACATTTTTTCCTTGTTTATGCCCCCCGGTAATATTGCCCCATTGGGTTCCTGCTCCATAACCGCAATTATTATTGTTTGAATTCCCTCCTGAAAACACGTGCATTAGGGACGGATATGTTATTGTTTGCTGATCAACGGTATTTGCAATGGTGGTATAGCCGTCATTGCAACCATTACTGTAAGATGAGTTAGTAATTTGGACATCACCATTTATAATAAGGTTTTGAGTGCCGCTGTCTAAAAAGTTTGCAGCATAGTCTGATACATATAAATCAGCTCCTGCAGCCATTCCTCGCATCGTTGGGTTGAGATTTCCGGCACCAGCCATAATCCCCGCTACACCGTCACCATGAGTTTGTCCCGTTCCGCTGGCATAATTATTATCTATCCTTCCTTGAAAGTCAATATGTGGGCCCACGATTCCGTCATCACGAACAAGGACTCCCACACCTGCGCCTGTGTAGTTGTTCCCGGCACTGGTTTGTGTGTCAAGGCTGTTTGACCTATGGAGACTTTTTCCACGGGTGTCGTCTTTGACATCGGGTGGGACAATCAATTCAATCCACTTTACAAATGGGAGGTTTGCGAGTTCTTCCAAACAGTTGTCAGGAATTGATAGATCAATCAAGTCAGCGTTTTTATATTCTTGTTTAACTTCAATCTTTAATTGGGCAAGTTCATCAATTACATATTGTGTGGTCACGTTTTTGTGAAACTGAAGTGTTACCAGTATATTATCTCCATCCATCGCCCAGTTTTCAAATGGAGGATGATTTAATTCTTTGGAGATTTTTAATGTAGCATCTACCGGGATAACTCCTCTCACACCACTATTTCTTAGAAACTCCACTGAGGAGCTTGCCGGGAAATGAAATAAATAAGCTTTGTGTGGAATGTACTCCAGTAGTTTCAGGTTTCTTGATTTGAATTCATTTTGTATAGACTGGCTGGGGGTTTCATAGAATTGAATCCATCCAATATAGCCATTGTCAAAGTGCGATTTTTCAGGCAATTGATCCCAGGAAAAAGTTTGGATGTTTTCGGGTATTTCAACAACTTCTTCCTGAAAATATATAGTATAATTATTTTGGGAGAAAGACATTGTAAAAGTCATTGCAAACAGAAGAATGCAAATGTTTTTTTTAATGCTGGGTAGTAGGAAAAGGGAGTTTTTCTTCATAGCAAAATGTTAAGAATAAAGGGCTTATAAACAAAGATGAGCCAAATATATATTAAATTCGTTTAAAAACATATTCTTTTTTTTTTGGATTTAGTTTGAAAGATATTTTGATATGGTTTAAAAAACGTTCTATCCTAAAGGATTAGGGAATGGTTTTCTTATCTTTGCACCCGCATGAAAAAAGAAATTCAGGATAAGGTTAATCGTGGTGAAATGCTTCCTTTAATGGAAGAGTTTTATACCATTCAGGGAGAGGGTTTTCATAAAGGTACTGCTGCATATTTTATAAGAGTGGGAGGCTGTGATGTGGGCTGCCACTGGTGTGATGTAAAAGAAAGCTGGAATGCAGATCTGCATCCACCCACAAGTGTTGCACAAATTGTTGAAAATGCTTCAAAATATTCAAACACTATTGTTGTAACCGGGGGTGAACCCCTTACATGGAACATGACGCCGTTGACTGAAAAACTCAAGGAGAAAAACCTTCAGATTCATATTGAAACTTCAGGGGCTTATGACTTAACAGGAATCTGGGACTGGATTTGTCTTTCTCCAAAAAAAATAAAACTCCCCAAAGAAGAAATATACCCGCTGGCAAATGAGTTAAAAGTAATTGTTTTTAATCAAGATGACTTTCGCTTTGCTGAAGAACAGGCGGCAAAAGTTAGTGAGAACTGCATCCTTTACCTGCAACCCGAATGGAGCAAAAGGGATAAAATGATACCAAAAATTGTGGATTATGTAATGGAAAATCCAAAATGGAAAGTCTCGTTACAAACCCACAAATACTTGAATATTCCTTAGCATTTAATTAGCCCTTTTAAAAGGAACTTCAACAAACCTGTCGTCCCAGCCAATCATTAAACTTAAACCATCATCAGTAGGTTTGAACGCCATAGACAATGTTTCAATGGTAGCTGCTGCATTTTTTGAAGGTACCTCAATGCGCAAAGCGTCCAGCTCTTCTTTGTAGCTGTATGCTCCCCAGGTATTAGTTTCTTTATTGATAATGACGGTCCACATATCCTCTCCGGGGATGGTATATAGTGTATAAGTGCCGGGATTTATGGTTTCATTGCCTATTTGGAATGATTTGTACACCTCAAGCTCGGTGGCCTCATTGGCACCTGTACGCCATACTTGGTCAAAAGGGACAAGGTTGCCAAAAACAACTCGATCTTTTTTTTGTGGCCTGCTGTAAATTACACGCATAAGAGGGGATTTATCAGTGTCTCTTGCGATTACCAAATCCATAGGACTCACATCGAGTTTTGGGAACTCCTGCGCGCTCACATTTGATGTATAAAGTAATGTAAATAAAAATAAACCTGTTATTTGTAAAATATTTTTCATAATGTATAATTTTCTGTAAAGATATAGTAGTTTAAAAACTTTATTTAGTTAAAAAAATAATTAAATTATGTTAAATATATTGTGGTGTCCTCTTTAGACTCATATATCTTTTAAAGGTTTAAAAAAATCAATAATTTTCCACATAAATTTGTTAATAACTTAGCGCCTTATAAGCCTCTAAACCCTTTAATTTCCTTGTAGTTTTGTTATATTTGCTCGTTATGCTTTTTTTGTATAAAATAAAGAAAAAAGCTTAAGAATTTTAAAATTTCAACCAATAAATTTTATGAGCGAAGAATCAAAGAAACAGAATTATGGCGCTGATAGTATTCAGGCGTTAGAGGGAATGGAGCACGTGCGCATGCGCCCCTCAATGTATATTGGAGACACAGGAGTGCGCGGTTTACATCACTTGGTTTATGAAGTCGTTGACAACTCGATTGATGAAGCAATGGGTGGCTACTGTGATAAAATCGACATTTGGTTAAATGAAGATGGTTCTCTTACTGTTAAAGATAATGGACGGGGAATACCGGTAGACCTTCATAAGAAAGAAGGCGTTTCTGCACTGGAAGTCGTTATGACAAAAATTGGTGCCGGCGGTAAATTTGATAAAGATTCTTATAAAGTGTCCGGTGGTTTGCACGGGGTGGGTGTTTCTGTTGTAAATGCACTTTCAGCCACACTAAAAGCAACCGTTTACCGCGATGGGAAAATATGGGAACAGGAATATGAACGTGGAAAAGCTATGTATCCTGTAAAATCTGTAGGTGATGCAGAGGACAGGGGCACGCTGGTCACTTTTAAACCAGACTCCGATATCTTCCAGCAGTCCATAGAGTTCAATTATGATACCCTTGCCGGACGAATGCGTGAGCTGTCTTTTCTAAATAAGGGAATTACCATTAACCTTACTGACAAAAGAGAACCCAATGAAGACGGTAGTTTTGAAACAGAAACCTTTCACAGTGATGAAGGATTAAAGGAGTTTATACGCTTTTTAGACGGAAACAGGGAGCCCATTATCAAAGATATCATTTCCCTTGAATCTGAGAAAAATGACATACCCGTTGAGGTTGCAATGGTTTACAACACTTCCTTTAACGAAAACCTGCACTCTTATGTAAATAATATCAATACCCATGAGGGAGGGACTCACCTTTCAGGATTTCGTCGCGGATTGACAACTACCTTGAAAAAGTATGCTGATGCATCAGGAATGCTTGATAAATTGAAATTTGAAATATCAGGAGATGACTTTAGGGAAGGTTTGACGGCTATAATTTCTGTTAAGGTTGCAGAGCCCCAATTTGAAGGACAAACCAAAACAAAATTAGGTAACAGGGAAGTTACTGCTGCCGTAAGCCAGGCAGTATCAGAAATGCTCACAGACTACCTGGAAGAAAACCCTGATGACGCAAAAACCATTGTCCAAAAAGTAATCCTTGCTGCACAGGCAAGACACGCGGCTACAAAGGCCCGTGAAATGGTACAGCGAAAAACCGTGATGAGCATTGGAGGCCTTCCCGGAAAGCTTTCAGATTGCTCTGAACAGGATCCTTCCTTATGTGAAGTATTCCTGGTTGAGGGTGACTCAGCGGGCGGAACTGCAAAGCAAGGTAGGGACCGTAATTTTCAGGCGATTCTTCCGCTGCGTGGAAAAATCCTGAACGTTGAAAAAGCGATGCAGCACAAAGTATTTGAAAATGAAGAGATCAGGAATATATATACTGCACTGGGTGTTACCATTGGTACTGAAGAAGACAGTAAAGCCCTGAACCTCTCTAAATTGAGATATCACAAAATTGTCATTATGTGTGATGCCGATGTTGATGGAAGTCACATTGCCACGTTAATTTTGACTTTTTTCTTCAGATATATGCGTGAACTCATTGAAGCCGGGCACGTCTACATTGCCACGCCACCTTTATACTTAATTAAAAAAGGAAATAAAAAGGCATATGCGTGGAATGAAAAAGAACGTGAAACCATTAATAAAGAATTTGGGGGAAGTGCCGGAATTCAGCGATATAAAGGTCTTGGGGAAATGAATGCAGAACAGTTATGGGATACCACCATGAATCCTAATTTCAGAACCCTTCGCCAGGTAACAATCGATAACTTAAGCGAGGCAGACCATATTTTCTCCATGCTGATGGGTGATGAAGTGCCACCACGTCGCGAATTTATCGAGAAAAATGCCGTCTATGCAAATATAGATGCATAGCATTTTTTAACTGAAACTATAAAATTTCGCTAAAAAACCTCATTAGATGCATTCTTTTGAGGTTTTTTTAAATAAAAACCCTCAATTATAGTTTATTAAACTAGGGTATAAATAAATTGACTTGTTAAAATAAGTAATAACCTTTAAATAATTAATATGAAAAAAATAGCTTTTATAGTATTTGCAGGATTAATTTCAACCACTTTACATTCTCAAAGCCAACTAGAGGATTTACTGGCTGCCGGTATTGAGGATGCACAACGATTTACAGAGGGTTATATATCACCGGCAGCAGAAGGGGTAATCTATAATCTTTCCAACGGTTGGGTGCAGACTGCTGAAGTCAAAAAACCACTTAAGTTTGAACTCTCAATAATAGGAAATGTCTCTTTTGTAAAAGATGAACACAAATCTTTTACGTTAAACACCAATGAATATAACAACCTTTATTTCAGGGATGGTAGTATTTCGAATGAAGTAGGATCAGCCTTTGGTGAAAACAACCCTGATGTGATTGTTTATGCCATCGTGACAGATGATTCTGGTGTTTTTGAGGAAGAAGTCGAATTTGAGCTTCCACAAGGGCTTGCTTCAGAAAATATAAATATGGTGCCCACTGCTTTTGTACAGGCAAGACTGGGAATCTTCAAGGCTACTGAATTAAAGGTGCGCTACTTTCCCAAAGTTGACTATGAAGACGTAAAAACAGGTTTGATAGGAGTGGGTTTGCAACATGAATTCACACAATGGCTTCCTGCAGAAAAAGTATTTCCGGTAGCTATCGCAGGTTTTGTTGGTTTTACAAACCTTAACGCAAACTATGATTTTACAGATAGTCAGATTATAGAAGGTGCAAATCAGCAATTTGAGGTAAATCAGAACAGCTGGCTGTTTCAACTACAGGCCTCAACCAAGTTACCGGTTATAAATTTCTATGGTGGATTGGGTTATGTCACCGGTACGTCAGATTTTGATGTTCTGGGTACTTATACCGTGCGTGACGGGACACCCTTGTTTGAGTCACAAAGTACTTTTGAAGATCCTTTTTCCGTAAGAAATAAAGTCTCTGGTATCAAAGCCAATATCGGAACCAAACTACAACTGGGCTTCTTTAGCATTTTTGCTGAATACAACCTTGCCGAATTCAACACAGCCACGGCAGGAATTGGTTTCGGAATTTAATGACTTGATATTTAATTTTTAGAGTAGATAATTGTATTTTTGCTACACTTTTAAAAAAGTATAAACAATAATCTTTAAAAATTAAAATATATGAAAGTTACAGTAGTAGGTGCCGGAGCAGTAGGGGCAAGTTGTGCAGAATACATAGGGATTAAAAACTTTGCTTCAGAAGTAGTGCTTCTTGATATCAAAGAGGGTTTTGCAGAAGGAAAAGCAATGGATTTGATGCAAACAGCATCATTGATGGGTTTTGACACAAAAATCACGGGAACCACAAACGATTATTCAAAAACTGCCGATAGCGACATTGCGGTAATTACGAGTGGTATTCCGCGTAAGCCGGGAATGACTAGGGAAGAACTCATTGATATCAATGCAGGCATTGTAAAAACTGTTTCTGAAAACCTGGTAAAACACTCCCCTGATGTAATTTTAATAGTAGTGAGCAATCCCATGGATACCATGGCCTATTTGGCTCACAAAGCAACAGGACTCCCAAAACACAGAATTATAGGCATGGGTGGCGCATTGGACAGCGCCCGTTTTAAGTACAGACTGGCAGAAGCTTTAGAATGCCCGCAATCTGATGTTGACGGTATGGTACTGGGTATGCACAGTGATACCGGTATGATTCCTTTGACACGACTGGCCACAAGAAATAGTGTGCCGGTTTCAAATTTCCTTTCTGAAGACCGTCTCGCACAAGTGCTGGAAGACACCAAAGTGGGTGGGGCAACCCTTACCAAACTTCTGGGCACATCGGCCTGGTATGCACCGGGAGCGGCAGTATCTTCATTGGTTCAGGCAATTGCCTGTGACCAGAAAAAAATGTTTCCGTGTTCGGTATTGCTGGAAGGAGAATATGGAATGTCTGATTTATGCATTGGTGTGCCGGCGATACTCGGTAAAAAAGGAATTGAAAAAATTGTGGAAATTCCGCTTTCAAGCTCAGAAAAAGAAATGATGGAGAAAAGTGCGGCTGCCGTTAGGGATGTAAACGCTCTATTGAGCTAATTATCAAAATATTCCACTCCTTATTGAGGGAGCAGATACACTTTACAACTTCCAAATTCCAATACAAAATGTATTTTGGAATTTGGATTTTGTATTTTGGAATTTTCTATGTTTTTAAAACTTAAAAAATAATTGTCATTTCCTATTGGATATTCTATATTTGCACGTTTCAAAAAACATATATAACCAGTTATACACATAATATTTACAAAGAATGCAAAACAAGGGATTAATTAAAGTATTTGCGATATTGTTTGGTTTAGTAAGTATTTACCAACTTTCTTTTACTTACATATCCACAAAAGTAGAAGGTGAAGCAGAAGAATATGCCATTTCAAAAGTACCTGAAAATGTAGAAGAATACACCATAAAAAGAGATCAGGTTGAGAAAAACTACTTAGACTCCATTGGTGCAAACCCTGTGCTTTTGGGGATTGATTATAATTCTGCCAAAGATAAAGAATTGAACAAAGGCCTTGATTTAAAAGGAGGTATCAACGTGATCCTTCAGATTTCTGTGAGGGATATCCTTAAAGGCTTGTCAAACAATTCAAAAGATCCTGCATTCAATCAGGCGCTTGACAGGGCTACTGAAATTCAAAAGGAAGGAACAGATACTTACCTTGAAGCTTTCTTTCAGGCATTTGATGAAATTCCCGGTGAAAACCGTCTCGCATCACCTGATATATTTGCAAACAAAACCTTGAGCGAAGAAGTTCATTTCGAAATGAGCAATGATGAGGTGCAAGCTGTTCTTGGTAGAAAAGTGGATGAATCTGTAGATGCAGCCTTTGAAGTATTGCGTAAGCGTATTGATAAATTTGGGGTTACACAACCCAACCTGCAACGTTTAGGAAACTCTGCCCGCATTCTGGTAGAACTTCCCGGTGCAAGAGATATAGAACGTGTAAAAGATTTACTGCAAAGCACTGCACAATTAGAATTTTGGCATGTGTATAAAATGGATGAAATAATGCCGTTTTTATCTTCTGCTAATGATGTTGTTAAAGAACTAAAACAAACAACAGAAGAACAGGATGAAGAAACAGTCGATACAACTGCTGTTGATGAAGAAGATAACGATATTTCAAAACTTTTGGGTGGTGAAGATGTTGAGGATCTTGATGTGAGTGATGATGCAAACCCAATCTTCAGTAAAATTGTAAATGTTGGTGGCCAGG
>JBBDVI010000044.1:0-8941 GCA_040903465.1 Flavobacteriaceae bacterium | reverse complement strand
TTGGGTAAAATCAGTTGTAAGGTTTTGGATAGCTTTGGCCGTATTTTCAGCTTTCGCCCTAAAGGCTTGGGCTTCTGTATTACTCATCTTTTCGCCTTGAGCGAAAACATTAAGTGACAACAAAAGAATCAAAACAACATTAATCTTCATAAGGTTTTAAATTTATAAGTTTGTTGACTGTGACAGTTTCAAAATTTTCTTCTTTAATGTAAATCAATAACTGTTCCAATACATTTACTGTTTTTTGGGAAGTGTCATGCAATAGGATAATACTGCCCGGTTTTAAACTTGTTTTGATTCTTTTTAAAATTTTTGCTTCAGATTCAATAGCGGTGTCTAAGGATCTCACATTCCATCCAATAGTGTGGTGTTTTGTTTTATGAAGTGCCTTTTTGATGTGGAGATTTGTCACCCCAAATGGAGGTCTGAAAAAAGACGGCTTTTTACCTGTATGTTTTTTTATCAACGCATCTGTTTTATCGAGTTCATTTTTCACCTTCTTTGATGAAAAAAACCCGAAGTTATTGGAATGCGAATAACTGTGATTCCCAACCGTATGCCCGTTATCAATGATCTTCTGAAAAATATGCGGATATTTTTCTATCTGCATTCCGATACAAAAAAAGGTGGCTTTTGCACCATATTTCTCAAGTAACTCAAGAACGGGCAAAGTCATGGGATGCGGACCATCGTCAAAAGTAAGTGCTATTTTATTTGAGTTTTGAGGTCCTTTATTAAAGGTCTTGATAAAATATCCGGATTCTATTGTTGAAGAACCCCAAATCAGGAAAGCAAGCCAGAACAAAATGATTAAAACAATCCAGAAGTAACTAACACCAAAAAAATAGATAGCAGCCAGAACACTTAGTAAAGCGATTCCACTTGCAATGGATATGTTTTTAAAGGTCAGCATGGTTTAATAAAGTTAAACTATGGTCTTTGCCGCGGTATTGATTGTACAATATAATCCTTTTTATCGGGTGTTTTGTAACTTGATTTTTTTGAATTATTTGTGGGATTTCCTGCTTTTTGAGAATGTGCAATGCTGTCCACAACCCAAATGAAGTTGCTGTGTTGTATTCACCGGATAAATGCTTGTAATAAACGAGTGGTGTGCTTGGAAAGAGCCTTTCAGCCTCGTTATAATAGCCGTCAAAAGCTACATCCCCATTGTTTCCCAGCACAACCGCATCTATATCATGAGGTTTTAGGTTATTAGTGGTTAAGAAGTTTTCAATAAATGAAACCACTTCATTTTGCCGAAGTGTATTATAAATCCCAACCGCTTCAAGAGTGGCATAGGTAGTGGATTTTTTTTGACTCTCCAGCACAAAAAAACCTGCTCCTTCACTAAAAACGGCGGCGGGTGTTTTTGGGTTTAAAATATCCATAGGGACTTGATCTTTATGTTTAATCAACCCGACCAGTTCATAAAGGGACATGGTGTGACCCGATGTTTCATCTACCCCTCCGGCAAGAATGGTTCCGGCCTCACCTGTTTCAATTTGCAGCAGCGCATCAAGCAGGGCCGACTCCAGTGAAATTGCACCGTTTACGTAAGTAAAATTATACCCTTTGCATTGCAAATTAAGTGCAATTTGTGCCCCCACGGTATTGTGTGTGGATTGAATAAAAGAAGTAGGGGTTAGATATTGCTCTTTATTATCAATTATTGCTTTCAAAAACTTTTCTGAATCTTGCAGACACCCCATCCCTGTTCCGGCAATAATTGCGTCGGGAATTTCAACCTGGGCTTCTTTTAAAGCATATTGCGAAGCTGCAATCCCCATTTTTACGCCTTTTGCCATCCTTCTGATGGCCCCGGGTGAAATAAATGCTTTGTAGTCGGGGTTTTTTGCAGATATTATAACCTCTGTAGTGTTGACTTCAACCTCATTTAAAAACCCTCCGTCAAAGGTCTTTTGAGCAGATATACATCCTATACCATTGATATAACACTTATTCATTAGCTTTTAGAAAATATCAAGGTGGAACAATTTCCTCCAAAACCAAATGAATTGGACAGCACATGATGAACCGGCTTTTCCAATAAACTTGTTTGAGGAATTAAATCAAGCTCTTCCATTGGGATTTTAAAATTTTTGTTTGGAAACACCATATTATTTTGAAGTGCCAGAATGCTATAAACCGCTTCTACAGATGCGGCTGCGGCCAAAGTGTGGCCTGTAAAGGGCTTGGTAGAACTAAAAACAGGCGCTTTTTTTCCAAACACATTTTGAATGGCACGTCCTTCAGACAAATCGTTGTTTGGCGTGGCGGTGCCGTGAGCATTGATATAATCGATCTCTGAAATTTTCAGCCCTGAAACTTCAAAAGCTTTTTGCATTGCAAGGGTAGCACCCTCTCCGTTTTCTGACGAAGCTGTTTGATGAAAAGCATCGTTTGCATTTCCATATCCGGAAAGGTATGCCAGCACTTTTTTATTGTTTTTTTGAACTTGACGTTCAGATTCCAACACGATATAAGCCGCTGCTTCCCCCAGATTAAGGCCTTTTCGGTTGTTATCAAAGGGTGTGTTTACATCATCTGTGAGGATCATTAATGAGTTAAATCCGTTAACCGTAAAAATAGACAGCGCATCTGCACCACCAACAATTACACGCTCCAACTTACCCGCTTTAATGAGCCTGGCTCCCATCATGATAGCATTAGCCGCTGAAGAACAGGCCGTGCTAACGGTAGTCACTAAACCTTTAATTCCCAAATAATCTGCAATTTGATGCGATGTTTCCCCTGCATCATGACTCAGAATAAATCGTCTTATGGCTTCATTCTCAAAATACTCATAAAAGTATTGTTCGGTTTTATCCATACCGCCCACACTGGTTGAAGATATTAATCCTGTGGGCACTTCATTGATATTCTTTATTCCGGCACTCTCAATAGCCTGGGCTGCTGCATAAGCGCCCAAAAGTGATGTTCTGGGAAAGCGGTGATTGGTTGGCAATTCAAGGATGCTTTCCAGCTGTTGATTGCTCAATTTGACTTCCCCAAACTTCAGGGTGTCTTTATAAATGGTGTTCAGGTAATCGGTTTTGGTAATTCCGGTAGTTCCATTAATTAACGCATGAAAGTTGTCTTCAACATTGTTTCCAATGGAAGAAATAATTCCCATCCCGGTTATGGCTACCTTGTTTGGCATAGATTATTTACTTCTGTGTTCCGTAATGTAAGCTGCCATGGTATTGATTGACTGAAAAATGGTTTTGCCCTCTTTGGGGTCTGTGAGTTTAATGCCATAATCCTTGTCCAATAAAACTATCAGTTCCAGAGCGTCAATTGAATCCAGGCCAAGACCGTCACCAAAAAGTGGGTGGTCATCGTTGATGTCTTCAATCGCAATGTCTTCCAGGTTTAATGCTTCAATAATTTTTGTTTTGAGCTCGTGCTTTAAATTTTCCATTGTTATTCTAAATATAATTTTTTTATAGTCTCTGAATGGTGTTCAAATGCCCCTTGTTCATCTACCAGGTAAATAAAGGCTTCATACGTATTCTCGGTATATTCAACCCATCCGCAAAGTGCTTTTTCGGCTTTTCCTGATTGCACTAGCTGTTTTGCATATACAGTCATAAAATCCGGCTGAAAGCTTTCGGATACAAAGAAAGCATTTTCTGTTTGTAATTTATACTTTATACTGATTTCTCCCAAACAAATATTCGCCAAAGTATATACAAATACCGCCGGACTTGGATAAAAATTAGTTTCATCTGCAATAGCATCCTGATGCTTTAGGTCTGTATCAAGGCTTCCGCTTTTATTTGACAATATTAAGGCAATGTTTTCCTCTTCAGGAATGAAATTTTTATTTTTAAAAAGTGCTTCCGTAGCTAAAAGGGCCAGTTTGCTCAAGCTATCCATTTTATAAAACTTTGGATAGTTCATGTCAATGTGTTTGTACAAACTTTTGCTGAAATCTTTAAAGGATGTTTCCTGATCACAACTAAAAAGGGTTTCCCCGTTAAGGGAAAGGGTGTTTTTCCTTAACGAAACATAATCTGATATAAAAAATGGTTTCTTCAATTGACTACGCTATTTTTTCAAACAAAACTGCTGTATTGCATCCTCCAAACCCGGAAGCCGTTTTTAAAAAGTACTTGATATCTTTTTGTTGATTGTTTTTAATAATGTTTAAAGGTTGGGAAACTCCCGGTGTTTTATACCCCCTGGATGGTATCAACACATTTCTGGACGCACTTTCTATGGAAATAATGGTTTCCAGCAAGCCGGATGCCCCCAACGTATGTCCGTAATACCCCTTCAAACTGTTGAGGGGTACGTGTTCCAATAAAGCCCGGTTGAATGCAATTGCCTCCATTTCATCGTTATAATGGGTTGCTGTTCCATGGGCAGAAATAAAATCTACCTCAGCAGCAGCAATCGCTGCCTCCTCAAGAGCAAAAACAATGCTTTTATAAAGTCCCTCACCGGTGCGCGAGGGGCCTGAAATATGATTGGCATCATTAATAGCGCCATCACCTGATATTTTAACCGCCAGGGTGGGGCTTTTACTTTTGTCAGTTGAAATATACACAGCCGCTGCAGCCTCTCCAAGTGTAATTCCATCCCGACTTTTATCATAAGGCCTGCACGGTGCATCACTGATTGCCTGAAAGGAATGAAAACCTGACAAAACAAACTCAGAAATCAGATCGCCGGCAACAACCAAAGCATCCTTATAAACCCCGGCCTGAATCATCCTTTTTGCAACTGCTAACGACAATAACCCGGAAACGCAGGCATTTGAAATTACAATCGCTTGCTGTCTTAAACCAAAAAAATTGGCCACCGCCTGAGCTGCATCATGCAACAATGGCCTCCTCGGGTTGGATCGTTGCAGTTCATCAATATTGCCCTTGGTTGTAGAAACTATAAGTGGCGTATCTTTAGAGATAGAGTGGTTTAAAAACAGTGGTCTCAATGCCAGTATAAGCATCTTTTCAAGCTTTGTATATTTTGATGGGTCTCCTATTTCAGCAAAGGTTTGGTCTAAAAGTGCTTCATCGAGTTTAGAAACAAAAACAGGCTGGTGATAGTCTTCAGATTTTGCGATTCCAGACCTCCCTTCCAGCAACGCATTGAAGTTAGATTCTACATCAAACCCCAGCGGCGTGATACAATTGGTGTCAATAATATAAACATCCCTTAGCGCCATTATTACAAACCGTTTTTATCTTTCCAGGTTTGGAAAAAAGGTGGGTTATTAAGTACTAAACTGTCATTCTTATCTAAAAACACCTGAATGGTTTCTCCGGTACAAACAACTTGATTTTGCTGATTTAAGATGGTGTACTGAAAAATCATTTTTGCTGCCGGTGTGTTTATAAAGCTGGTTTCTATAGTGGCGATTTCACCATAACGCAATGGCAATTTATGTTCACAAACAGACTTTACAATAGGTGTGGTATACCCGTTTTCTTTTACGTTCAAATAGGAAATTCCATGGTGTCTTCCAAACGCTTCGCGACCGTCTTCAAAATAAGTGATGTAGTTTCCATGCCAAACAATACCCAAAGGGTCTGTTTCATTAAAACGAACTCTGATTTCCTTTGATACTGTAAGTGATTTTGAAGGGCTAAACTGCTCTTTCTTTCTTGTCATATCCAATAGCTAATAAAACAGTGATTATAAAGAACAAAAGTAGGAAAATAATTTCGGGCAGAATGGCTACAATTGTACCCTTGCGCAACAAAACATCATAAAAGGCTTCAAGACCCCAATTCATTGGAGAAGCTATAGCGATCATCTGCATAATTTTTGGCATTGCAAAAACCGGAATCCAAACACCTCCCACTGCGGCCAGGATGACCACAAAAGTAGCTCCAAAGGGAGCCGATTGTTCAGGGGTTTTGGCAATGGTTCCCAGCAATACGCCAAAACCAATTGCTGCCAACCCTGAAAAAAGTGCCACGATTGTCATCAAAAACAAATGACCTCCCACATCTAAAGAGGGAAGATCAAAATAAGGAAACAAATAAACCCCAACGCCTACCATCAGGTAAAACTGAATGAGGCAAATTAAAAGATATGTAATTGTTTTTCCGGCAAGAACTATGGCATAGGAAACCGGGTTTGAAATGAGTCTTACCAGGGTGCCTTGTTGTTTTTCTTTCACTATGTTTATGGATAGTGGTACCATTATAAAGAAAATGGCAAAGAGTGTCCAGGCCGGAACATTGTGCTGAACCGAATTTGGCAATACTTCTTCGTCATCACCTGATGGTGTCATTTCGCGAAACGTAATAAAGCTTTCTTCTTCAAACAAAGCGCTCATATCCTCTCCCAGCTGTTCCTGAAATGCAGCATAAATTGATTGATTTTCAATTTGTGCAACCATTTTGTCGATGCCGTTTTTAACGCTGTTTTTAAATGCCATTTGAGTGGCAGGGTCAAAGTAAAGCTTGATTTCTTTGGGGCTAATTTCTTCATTGACAGTATCTGATTCTTCAAAACCAAGGTCACTTAAAATGGTTTGCACATTCTGATTTACTTTTTGTTGTAAATCCCTGCTTAAATGTTCCGGGATTACAATGGCCAACTGGTACTTTCCTTTGAATACCGCTTCACTGGCAAAGTTTTCACTGATGGGTGTTCCATTAATTTCAGACAGCATTTCAAAAGCGCCATTTGCCTCCAGTTGTTCTTTAACTGTTTTTGAAATTGTTCCGTGATCATTATCTACAAGAAGAATAGGAATGGAAGTATCTGAAACAGAACGAAAGGTACTGTCTTGAATAAGCGTAATTGTTATAATCAATACCAGGGGCATCACAAACAGAATAATGAGCCCGCCGGGATCCCGAAATTGCAAAAGAATTTCCTTAATAATCGATCTTTTGAGCTTATGAAACATCGCGTAATTCTTTTCCGGTTATAGCAATGAAAACATCTTCAAGGTTTTTGGCATTGGGTGTTTGTTCGATTAATATAGAGGGACTTGCGTGCGCATAAATTTTACCTTGGTCAATAATCGCAATTTTTGTACACAAATCCTGAGCTTCAATTAAGTGATGTGAAGTGTAAATAATTGTCATTCCGTTGGAATTAAGCTCTTTTAAATAGGCAATAATCACATTTTTTGATTGTACATCTACACCCACAGTGGGTTCATCGAGAAAAAGAACTTCGGGTTTGTGAAGGATTCCGGCGATTAAATTGATACGCCTTTTCATGCCTCCTGAAAAAGTGTCAATGCGTTTATTGGCAAATTTCTCTAGCCCGAGTTTTTCTAAAGATTCGTTTACTATTTGTCTAAGTTCTGAATCTTTTAAGCCACACATACTTCCAAAATACATTAGGTTTTCACGGGCCGTGAGTGTGGGATACAAGGCAATATCTTGTGGAACGATGCCAATGATTTTTTTTATTTCACTACTTTGATTCTTGTAAGATTTTCCAAAAACAAGTAATTCGCCTGAGCTGGGTTTTAACAATCCACAAAGCATCGATATCAAGGTTGTTTTTCCAGCTCCATTGGGCCCTAGCAAGCCAAAAATTTCACCTTTAGCTACAGAAACAGATAAATCTTTTACAGAAAATGTGTCGGCATTTTTGTATTTTTTATACAAGCTTTTAATTTCAATAGCTGTCGACAAGGTTAAATTGTTTTTTTGAGTTTCTTAAAAAATTGCTTTTCAAGGTTTGCGAGATTGAGCAACTCATCAGCAAGACTGTTATAGACGTCGTCCTGATTGCTTCGGTTTTTATATACCCGGGCCGCATTGACTGCAAAATCGCGCCATTGATCGCCAATGGTTGTCATTTCCCTTGAAAGTTCTTTGAGTTGTTCATTTTTCAATACCTCAGCTGCTTCCTGAAGAAAAGCCGCATAGATAAACCGAAAACCACCGCCCCCGGTGCCAATTTCTTCCTGCATTCTCACAATCTGGCCCAGATAGTGATTGGTTTTTTTAATCCCGTGTTTTTTGGGCCATTTTCTGATTTGTTTTGAGACATATTTTATCCCGCTTACGCCAATCAATGGTGCCGGCACAAGCATTTGATTGCAGGTTTTCTTAATACCGTCAACAATTGCTTTTTCGATGTTTAATTCCTTGGGTATTTTTGTGGGGAAGTACATTTGACCGCGTGGTGCAAGGGCTCCTTTTGCAAAACGCACTTTATTCAATTCCTTTTCGGTCAGCATAGTGGGCTCTGGCATTACAGGGTCACTTATAAGATAACCTTCATCAGTTTTTCCGTAAACAACTATATTGTGAGCATTGAAATGAAATCTGTATTCATCAGGGAAATAAGTCAGATTGTAAACACCCACCTGAAGTCCTGTGGGAATGTTGTTTTTTAAATTTTCGTCAAGCGCCAAAGCGGCTTTTTTTTCAGACCTGAATTTTTTTCGCTTTAGCGAAATGCCCAACTTATTGACTACCCGTTTAAAAATAAGTCCCGGCATGGGCCTGAAACTCACAACAGGGGCATAATTCACTTTTAAAAAAGGCAAATAAACAAAAAAGATGCCTGACCCGATTCCGAAAATCATGGGCTCACTGATACTCACTCCCTGATGCCTCAAAAGGTTTGAAGCAACACCGTTTTCACAATGAGCGGACTGATGATGGGTAAAATCTGTCTTGATCATTTAGCCTTTGAAATTTTTTAATTCGTCAACACTTATATCAAATGCATTGGCATATTTTTCAAGTGCTTTATCAGAAAGTTTTTGAAAAACTTTGGGTTTGAAATGTCTTTTCATTTTCCATTTCCAGTACCCGGTGTAGTCTGCCAGGATGTTCATATCCATTTTGTGAAATTCCATAAAATAAACAATGGGAGAGGCCACGCCGTTTTTTACATCCTCCCTGGCCCGAGCAATGCGTTCTTCTATGATTTGAAGTGTTTCATTCTGAACAATGGTTTTGGGCTCCCAGCCTTTGCTGGAAACTTTGGTGTAATTGCCGTTTTC
>JBBDVI010000043.1:0-8965 GCA_040903465.1 Flavobacteriaceae bacterium | reverse complement strand
CTACAGCCGTTTCAATAGTGCTTTGCACCTCTTCTATACTCAGACCGTAACGGGCAATTGCAGGGCGGTTGATGTCTATTTCAAGATAAGGCTTCCCTACAATCCTGTCAGCAAAAACGGCTTCTGTTTTCACCGAAGGGACTTCTTTGAGCAGGGTTTCCAGCTGGGTTCCAAAATCTTGAATGGTTTGCAGGTCGGGTCCAAAAACTTTGATTCCCATGGGTGCCCGCATCCCGGTTTGTAACATCACCAAACGGGTTTCTATAGGCTGTAATTTAGGTGCTGAAGTCACCCCCGGCAGCCGGGTTGCATTGACAATTTCGTCCCAAATATCATCGGGACTGTTGATGTGTTCCCGCCAGTTTCTGAAATAAGCACCGTCCTCCTCTTCGATTAAATCGGAAGTGGAAAATCCTTTGTTCAATGCTTCTTCATTGGAAAGGGTATCACCTGTTTGCAACACAAACCGCTTCTCATTGTCTGTTTTAAACGTCTGTAGTTTTCCGTTGGCGTCTAATGCATATTCCGGTTTGTAATTGATGACGTTTTCATACATCGATATGGGTGCAGGATCGAGTGCACTTTCTATGCGCCCCAGTTTACCCACAGCGATTTCCACTTCGGGTATGGCAGTAACGGCCATATCGAGTTTCTGAAGAATGTCTTTTGCCGCTTCCATACCGGCGTGGGGCATAGCAGTGGGCATCAATAAAAAACTTCCTTCATCGAGCGATGGCATAAACTCTTTGCCTACCCCCGGGAACGTATGCGTCATATTTGACCACGCAGTAGTTGTGCGGATGTTTACCCCAACCTTATCAAAACCTGTCGCAACAAACCCAAAGATTTTAGGAAATCCAAACCAGATCATTGCTCCAAACAAGATAGTGATGAGCGGCACCAATAAAAACTTGCCTTTGTTTTCAAGGCACCACGTGAGAATATATCTGTAAAACTTTACCACACTGAAAAGGATGACCAATATCACCGCCAGCAATACCAGCACAAAAACATAGTTGGTCACCAGCGAATTGCGGTATCCCAGGGGTAGCCATTCTTCGGTTAAAAATAAAACAGAGACCGCCAAAATCAGTCCCAAAACGATTCGGGAAGTATATTTTCCTAAGAGTTCCGGTTTTTTGGTTTCAAGTATTTTTAGAATTCCAATAGCGGTAAGTGCCAAAGGCAACCAAAAGCTGAAATACAACCACAAGACAATGCCCATTACAATCAAAAGGATGTTGGAGAATTGTTTCCATTTTTCTTTTTTCACCTTAAAGTTGAACGCGTAATAGGAGAGCATCGGTAAAATAACAATCCCCACAATAAAGGATGCCACCAGTGCAAAAGTTTTGGTAAATGCCAGTGGTTTGAAAAGCTTTCCTTCGGCGTTTTCCATAAAGAAAACGGGTAGAAAACTCACAACGGTTGTTGCCAGGGCGGTGGTTACTGCCGGTGCCACTTCGATGGTCGCTTTGTAAATCACATCAAGTAATTTCTTGCCAGGCGCACCTATATTCTCCGGAAACTCGAGATGCCGGATTGTATTTTCAACAAAAACAATCCCCACATCCACCATGACCCCAATGGCAATGGCAATACCGGAAAGCGCCACCACATTGGCATCCACCCCAAAATACCGCATCACGATAAAGGTCATTAAAACGGCAATTGGCAGTAAACTTGAGATTAGCAGCGAAGCCCTCAGGTTGAGTACGAGCACAATAATTACAATAATACTGATGAGGATTTCGTGAGAAAGTGCGTGTTCCAAGGTGGAAATCGTTTCGTTGATCAGTTGGGTGCGGTCATAAAAAGGAACAACGGTCAATTTACTGATCGTTCCATCAGCCAACACTTTTTCAGGCATCCCTGAAGCCATCGCCGTTATTTTCTGCTTGGTGTTTTCAATAACCTGCAAGGGATTGGACCCGTAACGCGCCACAACTACACCACCAACAACCTCAGCCCCCCCTTTATCAAGCACACCACGACGTTCCGCCGGGCCCAAGGAAACGGTTCCTATATCTTTTATTAAAACCGGCTTGTTGTCGGTTTCTGTAACGACGGTATTTTCAATATCTTCAATGGATTTGATGTATCCCAAACCACGCACCAGGTATTCTACCTTGTTAACCTCAAGGGTTTTAGCACCTGCATCTCGGTTGGAGTTCCTTACCGCCATCATTACCTTATCGATACCCAGGTTATAAGCCCTGAGGGCATCAGGATTTACGTCTATTTGATACTCTTGTATAAAACCCCCAATAGAAGCCACTTCCGAAACACCTTCAGCAGCACTTAAACCGAGTTTCACATAGTAGTCCTGCACTTTACGCACTTCGTGAAGATCCCAACCACCGGTAACATTGCCATCTTGGTCGCGGCCTTCCAGGGTGTACCAAAACACCTGCCCCAGTGCTGTGGCATCAGGGCCCAGCATGGGCTGTGCGTCATCCGGCAATAAACCGGCCGGTAACGAACTCAGTTTTTCCAGCACACGACTGCGCGACCAGTAAAACTCCACCCCTTCTTCAAAGATGATATAGATACTGGAAAAGCCAAACATAGATGTGCTGCGAATGGACTTGACGCCCGAGATTCCCAGTAAGGAAGACGTAAGCGGATAAGTTATCTGGTCTTCAATATCCTGCGGGGAACGACCCGGCCATTCAGTAAAGACAATTTGCTGGTTTTCACCTATATCGGGTATGGCATCTACCGCAACAGGGTCGCTGGGAAGGAAACCTGTATCCCAATCAAAAGGAGCGGTAACCATCCCCCATCCTATAAAGAACAGCAGCAAGATGACTGTAACCAGCCTGTTGTGTAAAAAATATTTTATGAGTTTTGAAAACATAAAAAATGATTTTGAATTTTAGTAAATAATAACCGCAGGGGATTCATAAAAACCCTACAATTAGCTTCGGGAAGAAACTAAACTAAAATTTAAAATCAGATTAAGTATGTTTCGTTGAGGATATACCGGTCTAATGTTAGCCGGGGCGGGGAATACTGATCAAAGGGAATATGCTTTTCAGAAAGCGGTTCAAAAAGGCTTGCGTAAGAATAACTGAACATTAAGGCAAACTGCAGTGTTTGCAGTTCATGCTTATCAAAGGAAACTTTTAACTCTTCCTGACCTTCCACCGTAATAGAGATGTCTTCACAACAACTTGTTTTTTTAACCGTGTTTTCAGAAGCTTCAGACTCCATTTCCATCCCGCATTTTTTTACTTCAGAAAAGATGGCTTTATCTACCAAATGACCGCCACAATAGTGCATATCCACTGTAAACGACATGGTCGAAAACAGCACTAAAAGTGCCATAAGTGGACTGACTATTTTTTGAAAAACGGGTTTCATAACACGCAAAGATAGGAATTTTTTTGATTGGTTGTGTTTTTTGGAAACCTTAACTGGTTGGTTTTGTGGTTTTGAAGGTAACATCTCGTATAAAAACAGTGCGAGCTGGCGAGCTTGATTGTCCGCAGGACAATCAGCGTTGCAAGCGAGCACGGACTTTCGAATTGAGAGTGGTTTGAGCATTGTTTTTATATTGTTGCCCACAGTTATTTTTCGTTATTATTTAGCATTTTATCAACAATTGGTTTCCATTTTTGAACTATTTTTTCAGGTTCAACATTTGGGTTGTCAATTTCATCTAGTGAGATATTTATTTCATTAAATAGGCTATCTCCAATTTTGGTTAAATCTTCGTAGCGAGTTGATTTCTCATATTTAATTTCGTTAATTTTTTCATTAAATTTTCTAGCATAAACTTCGTACAAATCAAATCGGATTTTTTGTATTTCATTTTGTTTTGAAAAATCATATTTCGTGGTATCCTTTGCCCAAGATTTCGACTTGTCAAAATAACTTCTCACATAAGCTTTTTCAATACTGTTCGCTTTCAAATAGAATGCGTGATAAAAGTTAACATCTAGGTCCGAATTTGGCGTAATTTCATCTTCATAATCGGCTAATGATATTGCGACATCTTCTGACCAATAAATTGCATCTTGAGAAATAAAATAATCTTCAATGTCAATTCTAAATATCCAATAAAAAATTCCACCGAAAATTATCAACGCAATTATTATTAATAGAATGACTTTGGTTTTTTTCATAATTGTGGGCAAAGTTTTTGTGTATGATTAGTTGCGTGGTTTTGCACGAAATTTAGCAAATAAAAACCAAATAGAAAATCCGCGAGGATTTTCGTAAGCAAGACAGACCTAGCAATTAATTATACACGGCTTGCCGCACGTTTTTTTATTCGTTTTCATATTCTTCTTCCATTTTCGGTGGCGGTGGTGGTGGCGGAATTTGTCTGAAATAATCAAAGAAAACTCTCAATTCGATAGTGTCATTTATCTCTTCTTTTATCTCGTCAAATGTTCGTGTTAATTTAGTCAGCACCTCTTTAAGTTCCTTTCCGTTTTTAATGGTATCTATAGTTACTTCTATTAGTGCTTTTTGCGGTGAATCGGAATAATATGGAACTTTACCTTTATTCAGATAATGTCTTTTTAAAATCCGTTTTAGCTCACTTATGGGATAATTGTCGTCAATTAGAATTGAGTCGGATTTTAATTTAAGAATATTTTTCTCTCTATAAAGTCCGTTACTGTAAAAATATGGCATTATCCTTTTTTTAATTTCTCCATCATCAAATTCGACCATTATATTTCCAAAATCAGAATCGAAGCCATTATTCATTACTCTGTTTGTTATTTCTCGGAAATTTAATTTTGTAGTATCTAACCCAATCAATTTAAAATTTTCTAGTGAAAATTGAAAATCAGATGGATAATATCGAATCTCTGTTGTTTTGTTTTTACAACTTAAAATCAATAGTAATGTTGATATGTAGACGATTTTTCTCAAATGTGTGGCAACATTAGTATATAAGACATGTTTATAGAATTCATTACTGACAGGTTCCACATTCCCTCTACCGGCCGTACTAATTAATTCAAAGTGAAAGTTAAGAATAAAATCTTTATTGACCCTAAAAAATTAAATCCATCAATCTTCTCAACTAAACTTAGTATCGGTTAAAACAGGCAAGAGTCTCACTTCAGTTGTGCAGGAAAAGCAGCAAGAAATACTTGCTGTGAATTTTATTCTTTCACTATACGATACATAGATTTACATCCCCTCCCAGCCTTCCTTATGTCCATTCCCCCTCAAGGATAAAAGCAAGTAAATAGCAATTTTAACCGTAGTTTCTTCGATGTTTCTTCGTATTTTCTCCGTAAATACAGTACTTTATACGGTAAAATATCGAAGAAACTACGTATTATTTTTGGTTAAAACTAGAAATAAGCAACAAGAAGACCCTAAGCATTCCGGTATATTGATGATAGATGATTTACCGGGTCCTAAGCCTATGGTAATAAAAAGCCGGCAGCAGCAGCAACACAAAAAGGGGTTGAATCAAGAAACGGCGTACATAAAAAAGGATATTGTAATTGCTTTCCGGAGAAGCGTTTACAACCAGCCAGGCCATCCATGAGAACAAGACCACAAAGGCAATAAGGTAGAGCACTAGTGCAAATTTGACTATGCCTTTGTCCCTGAATGCCACATATAAAATCGCCAGTGAAATGAGCGTATTGATCCAAAACCTGAATGCGGTGTGCAGCATGAGTTTTCCAAACTCGACATCGGGTACCTTGCCGTATAGATAGTCCTGTTTAAAAAAAGAAAGCAAAGGGTCATAAAACAATTCTGCTTCAAAAAGGCGCACCAGCACTAGGAGCCCGAATAAGATTAACAGCAATAGTATTTTAAACGGTTTTTTCATCCTCAACTGTTTTAGCAGGGATTCTTCTCACCCAAAGCACCCAGAGTAAAAACACCATCCCATAAATAATGGCAGGAAAGACCACACCGTGCAAGAGTTCTTCATATTGCGGGTATTCATACAATGCAATGGCTAAAAGGACGATGCGGAAGAGGTTGGCACAATAAATCAATACCGCCCCCACAAAAATATAAAGGAGGGTGGGTTTCCACTTTTGATGGAATGCCACGATAAAAGCAGCAAACAGTGCCATAACACTTAGTGCATTGCAGCCTTCCACAATGCGGGCCAAATATTGACCGTTGATGATGAGTTTCATGGAAGCTTCCTCAGGGTGTGGGGTTATTTCAGCTTGATAACCAAAACCGGAAGTCAATACTGAGGTTTGTTTGGCAACCAAATGTGTGATGGGGTCGGGATAGTATGTTTCAGATTTTCCGAAATGCAAATAGGCGTTGTAAAGAAGGCTTAATACCACATAAGTCCCCAAAAAGAGAACGAGAAAGCGGATGACGGATTTGTATTTCTGAAAAAGTGCTTTCAATAATTGCGTATTTGTTTAGACAAAAGTAGAGAAAAGAGATGGATAAATAAATCTACAGGAGTTTTACAAAAAACATTTGTAAATGGTGTTTAAACATTAAGGCATTAAGAAGCATTAAGGTTTATATCTTAACTACACTTAACCCCTTAATCTTATTAAAAAAATCAAAACATAATACTCAACAATTCCTCTTTTGTAATATCCTTGAAATACTGCTTCATATCAAACTGACTCAGTGCTTTTTTAATCGCAGCTTCCTCGTGGGGCAAATTAATCATCGCCTTTTCTATGGGTACAATGTCCCTGATGTGGAAGAAATCACCGGTGATTTGTGCTTTTTGGATGATGCCTTTCTCGACATCCAGATGCACTTCAATCACTCCGCCTTCGGTGCGCATTCCCTGTTTAAAGTTATATTCGGGTGAACGGCCAAAGTTCCATTCCCAGGTGCCATACTTTTCATCTCTAATTTTTTGAATGCCGGCAAGATCCTCTTCCGTAAACTCATACATTTTAGCATCGGGAAATGTTGAAAGTATGTGATTCATGATGCGTTTTGTAAATGCTTCCAGCGAAAGTGGTTCTTTGAGGTGATTGCTGATATTGGTCACCCGTTTGGGAACCGATTTTGTTCCACGACCTTTGTATTTTAAGGGGTTCACTTTTAAAGCGCCCGATACATCTTTCATTTCGGAAGAAAACAACAAGGTGCCGTGGTGCATCACTTTATTTTTAAACACGTGTTCAGCATTGCCTGAAAACTTTTTTCCTTCAATCGTCAGGTCATTGCGGCCTTCAAACTTTGCGTCTATTTCCAGCTCTTGAAGCACTTCCAAAATAGGTTTTGTATAGCGCCTAAAATCTACCATATCTTCCTTGTCACTGGTGCGGGTAAACGTAAAGTTGAGATTGCCCAGATCGTGATAGACAGCACCACCGCCTGAAAGTCGCCGCACCACTTTTATGTCTTTTTCCCTGACATAGTCGAGATTGATTTCGGCCAGAGTGTTTTGGTGTTTTCCCACAATGATGGCATTGTCATTGCGCCACAACATAAAGCAATCTTCATCAATGTGTTTAAAGATGTATTCGTCTGTAGCGATATTAAAATAGGGGTCTGTACTGTGGTGTTGAATGCAAAGCATTGGGTTATGATTTTAACTTATAAAAATAACCTTTCTGTTGGTTAGATAAAAGGAGGTGTCTGGTAATTTTACGTTTCAGCGGATTTTCCTCGATTTTTTGCCCCCTTCCGCCGATTGGCGGATGAATCGAGAAAAATCGGGTTCCCTTTAGGGTTCAGGGCAAAACCGATTTTTCGGTAATTATTACTTTTTTGTCGTTGCTAAATTCAAGCTTTCAAGTTTAACAAAAAAATACCATTTGAGTATAAAACACTATTTGGTTTTTAAATACTTTTGTAAAAACATTATCACGATGACATTTAACCAGCTAAAGCCCGAAGTTTCAAGGATATTAAGTTATGACAACGCCTCTCCTGATGAAAAGTTAACGAGGGTCTGTGAGCTCCTTCAGGAAAACATCACATACTATGACTGGGTGGGTTTTTACTTTGCCAATGAAGCAGAAAAAACATTGCACCTTAAAGCATTTGCCGGGGAACCTACAGATCACACTGTGATTCCTTTCGGAAAAGGAATATGCGGGCAAGTTGCGGTTTCAAACAACAACTTTGTGGTACCGGATGTACAAGCACAGGATAACTACATTGCATGCAGCATCAACGTGAAAGCAGAAATTGTTATTCCCCTCTTTAAAGACGGCAAAAACATCGGGCAGATTGATATTGACTCCAATACCGCAGACCCTTTTACTGAAGCAGATGAGCGTTTTCTGGAATGGGTCAATGAGGAAGTTGCGAGATTTCTTTAGTGGTCAGTAGCAACCCGGTTTCGGCTCCGCTCAACCTCCGTGGAACTAAAAAATAGCAACACTAGAACATAATTACATACCGGTTCTGATAGCTTCCACGGGATCAAGTCGTGATGCTGAAATCGCCGGTATAATTCCTGATATAAGCCCAATAAGAATAGAAATTGAGGTTCCTATTAAAATATTGGTCATAGAGAGTACAAACTCAAAGTCGCCTGTAAACTGTGATGCCAGGATGGAAACCAGCCAGACAAAAAGAATGCCCACAAGCCCTCCAATTACAGCAAGGATAACCGCTTCAAAAAGAAACTGGTATAATATAAATTTGTTTTTGGCCCCCAGGGATTTTTGAATGCCAATCAGGTTGGTGCGTTCCTTTACAGAAACAAACATAATGTTTGCAATACCAAAACCACCCACCAGCAGTGAGAACCCACTTATAATCAAACCCATAATATTCATCTGCCCGGTTAAATTATCTATCATGTCTGTAAAGCCTTTGAGTTCATTGATAAAAAAATTATCCTCATCATCAGCTTTGAGTCCGCGTGCGAGCCGTATGCGCTGTTTTACCGTAGCAATAAACTCTGCCTGATCTACCTCTTTTGAGGGCTTTATAACAATTTGCGGAAAAGAGTTGCGGTTGCTGTCTCCATATATTTGCCTCACCACGTTAACCGGTAAGTATGCTGCACTATCCCTTGAATTTCCAAAAA